>NZ_DDHH01000002.1:0-2388 GCF_002338015.1 Rhizobium sp. UBA1881 | reverse complement strand
CTTGCGTTCGAAGATCAGGGCCAGCCAACGCTAGACGAGGGCTTCAGAGGTTTACGGGCCATGTCAAAACGGCAAGAAGAATTGGTGACGCCGCACTTGCGTGCATCTTTTTGCGTCGTAGCACCACCCAACTTTATTAAGCCCCATCAGTTGGAAATGCATTGCGTGCGTTCAGCCGGGGACACAAAGGCCTCGCGTGTTGCCCGCGAGGCCCCACCCAGTGGATGCGGGTGTAATCGCTCGTCATGAGCGCAAACTTATAGGGTATCCACTATGCGAGCACGTCAATAGATACCAGCCGCCCACTTCTGGGCGGGTCGCCCGCTGAACCTGTCTCGGTGGTTGCCTAGTCAGATACTAGCATCATTGCGAGCGCCATCACGCCAGTTCGGAGGCTGGAGGCAAGTCGGGAGTTAGGCCTGACGTGCGGTTGAACGCACCGGCAACCTTGCGTACCGAGACGCGCGGCAGCCGGTGCGCAAGATTGTAGCCGTGTATCGACGGACCTGGCCTTCTGCTCTCGATCCGTGCCGATCATCCACTGCAGCGGCAGCTCGATCTTGATCCAGGTTTCATCGATGAACGCGAAGCAACGGGGTCGTGATGACCTCGCGGAAGCAGCTTTGTGAAATATATTTCTTAGTGTGAATTATATTGACTATCATTCGTTCTTACCTTTTACTGCCTTTATCGAACTTCGAGGAGGAGGTTCGGTTTCAACGCGATCAGCGGCGTCTACGTGACGCTCTCGGGCTTTTGGGAGGGGCTACGGCCTCGAGGAGGAATCTTGCGCAAATTTATTGGCTCGACCGCCATCATGGCGGCTCTTGCAACCACGTTGCATGCCGGCACCGCGGCGGCCGCAACGGACAATCCATTCCGTTGCAAACCTGGCGAAAAATATGTGATGAATGTGATGGTTTCGGGCGTGGAATACTGGTTCCCCGTCTATGAGATGTTCAAGCAGGCCGGCCAGCAGTTCGGCTGCGAGACGCAGTACACTGGCACACCGGAATATGACGTCAACAAGCAGATAGCCAGTTTCGACCAAGCGCTGGCGCAAAACCCGGCCGGGATTCTCGTTCACCCGATGAACTCCGATCCGTTCATCGAGCCAATTAACCGCGCCATTGGCCAGGGTACGGCGGTGGTCACATTCGCAGCCGACTCGCCGCTTTCGAAACGCATCTCCTTCATTACCTCGGACAACACACGCGAAGGCATCTATGCCGCCGACGCTATTGCCGAGAAGATGGGTGGCAAGGGCGAATATGCGGTGCTCGAAAATCCGGGCCAGGACAACCACGACAAGCGCATCGCCGCTTTTGTCGGCCGCATGGAGACGAAGTGGCCTGAGATGAAGCTTGTTGGCCGCGCGGCATCAAACCAGGATCCCACCAAGGCCTATCAGGGGCTCTCGAGCATCATCCAGGCCAATCCGAACCTGGGCGCCGTGTTCATGCCTGAGGCGAATTCGGCGATCGGCGCGTCGCAGGCGAGCAAGGAAAACGGCGGCAAAGTGCTTGTCATGTGCGCCGACGTCAACGCAAACATTCTCGACATGATCAAGGCAGGCGATGTCTTTGGCTCGATCAATCCAAACCAGGGGATGCAGGGCTACATGGGTTTCATGCTTCTGTGGCTGGCCAAGCACCCCGAGCTGATCGACCCCATGAACGATGCCAAGCGCGCGGGCTTCAACCCGATGAGCATCCCTGTTGTCGACAACGGTCTTTCCATCGTCACTGCCGAAAATGCCGACGACTTCTACTGGGACAAGTACCTGAAGCGTCGGGGCACCAAGGGGATCGAGGAATAACCTCCCGAGCACACACCATCCGCGTGATATGGCGCGGATGGTCATCTATGGAGGAGGAGGTAAAGATGGCTGAACCGGTTCTGTCGATACGTGGCGTTAGCAAGCAATTCGGCGCTATCCAGGCGCTGACGAATGTCGATTTCACCCTCGAGAAGGGGGAAGTACATGCGCTGTGCGGCGAAAATGGCGCCGGGAAGTCGACGCTCATGAACATCATCGCCGGCGTTGTGCAGCCGACGGATGGAGAGATCCGCGTCGACGGTGAGGCCGTGCGGATATCCTCACCAGCCGCTGCGCAATTGCTTGGTATCGGGCTCGTCCACCAGGAGATCGCGCTTTGCCCTGATGCGACGGTCGCCGAAAACATGTTCATGGCGGCCACCAACCGCCGTCGCTCACCCTTCATGAACTATCGGAGGCTGGAGCGTAACGCGCAGACTGTTATGAACCGGCTTGCCGCCATCGACGTTCGCCGCAAGGTCGCCGAGCTACCGATTTCCAGCCAGCAACTCGTGGAGATCGCCAAGGCGTTGACACTCGATTGCCGCGTGCTGATCCTCGACGAACCG
>NZ_DDHH01000143.1:0-9960 GCF_002338015.1 Rhizobium sp. UBA1881 | reverse complement strand
TGAAAGCGGCTAGATCAGGCCTGACGCCGATGCGGCGAACAGTACGCCATCTACAGCCATCCCCATCGCCATCAGCGGACATGTCGCTGGAAGACGGGGTGGAGCTGGTACTGGAAGGGTCACTGTCAGGCATGCTTCAATTTTGAAGGCTAACGTGACCAAGCGCAAGAGGGGTGGTGCAGAATTCGTTCGCATGCTTGCGATCGAGGCCATTGTGAACGGCCGGGGAAAATGGCCGCCCGGCGATCCGGACGGCTGCACGGCGGCCTGATCAGGCCGCCAGGATGCGTGTGCTGTCGCTGTTGGCGACGACGGTCAGCAGGTCGCGGGTGCGCGATTCGGCGGCTTCGAAGAAGTCCGACATGTCGCTGTCGATCGTTGCCGAAAACCGTGCGGTTTCAGGGCCGCGGTTGGAATAGCCATGCGCCTGATCGGCCTCGATCCGGACGATATCGCCGGCGGTGGCTTCGAATTCTTCCAGGCCCTGGTCCGTCATCCGACGGATGATCAGACAGCCTTCGATGATGCGCAGGATCTCGGGGCTTTCGTGGCGATGAAGCGGCGTACGGCCGCCCGCGGGCACCGTGACGTCGAAGATGTTCAGCCAGGTTCCTTCAAGCCGCGTATGCCGCTCGAGCTGGCCTTCCGGCGCAAAGCCGGCCTGTGCGCCCTCGGGCGCATGGGTGTTTACAAATGAGTTGGACATGATGTCTCGCTTTTCTTTTTCTTAGCGGCGAGCGCGATAGACCTTTAGCCGGAGAATGGCAACCCGCTAAAATGCAAGGCTCCGATGCACATATCGGAACCCACGCAATCAGCGGGTTTTCAGCCGATCGATCACCGCATCGTGTTTGGCCGTTATGGGTTGGCCAGGATGCGTTTGGCGATTTCGTCGAGCGCCAGCGCGTTCTCCTTGATGATCGATGCAGCGATTTTTTCGAGCTCCGGGATGTTGTCGACAGAAGCGTCGTCCAGCGCATCGTTCTGTGCGTTCGTCAGCTGTTGATCGAGCCGGAAGTAATTGAGCGTTGGCGCATTTTGATTGGTCACGACCGTCGAGAATTTTAGCTTCGTTCCGGGCGGATTGAGCAGCTTGTTGGCCTGGTAGGATGCGGTGCTCGCCTGTCCCTGCATTAGGATCGAGATCAAGGGCGTGTGATGCGACACCTGCATCCAGCCGACGATGCCCCATTCCTTGGCTTCCTGATATTGGACGGGTCGATTCTGCTGACCGGTGCCGAGCGACAGGAAGACGAGCTCATCATCCTGCCACGCCTGCTTGCGTGCCTCCACATAGGCGGCAAGGATAGGATCGTTGGCGAAGACGCCGCCATCGATGAGGGCGATATGCTGCTTCTGGGGATCTGTTTCGCCAATGCGTTCGATCAGCGCCGGCGGGAAATAAGTCGGGGCGGCCGAGGTCGCGCGCGCCGCTTCCCAGAAGCGGAAATTGCTGTTTTCGGGGTCGGCGTTCGACATGAAGAGCGCGGCTCGGCTTTCGATATCGTAGGCAGTGATCACCACTTTCGACAGACCTTGGTCGAGCGTGGCTTTGCCGAGCCGTTTGCGCAGCTTCTCTTCCAGGGCGGATGGACCGTAGCGCGGATCGTTTATCCCGAACGGATTGAGGACCGCCGCCCCCAAGGGTTTCTTGAAGATATCGGCGCCTTCATCGGTATAGAGTTTCAGAAGCTCGGCCGGCGTGCACGCTGCCTTCTTCTTGTCATCAGGATGCGGGCAGGTCAGACCGGCGGCGATGATGCCTCCGGTGGAAGTGCCGACGATCATGTCGAACGCCTGGTGCAGCGGCAGCCCCTTCAACCGCTTGGCCAGAGCGACGAGAACGGCCGCTGGGATGATCCCGCGAATGCCGCCGCCATCGATCGAAAGAATAAAACGCTTTGCCATGCTCCCCTCCATGCCGGTTCATCCGGTTGAGGGAAGTATGTGACTTAAACTAAAGATTGCAACAAACTGAAACGCTCGCGCTGATTGAAGGCGGTTGTGCGCGTGTGCCTCACCGCACCCATGAGTTTCGCTGATACACCCATCGCCGCCGCTTAAGGCGCGCGCATGAATATTGCCGCTGACTCACCTGCCGCATGCCGTTTCTTGCTTAGCCTCCGCCGCGACATATTTCTCCTTGACCCCGTCCGCGCGCGGGGTTTTGTCTCCCTGCAATTGATTGAAGGAGAAACGCATGGCCGTCGATACATCGCCCCGTTCCAACACCTGGACCTATGTCGAGGGAGAGTGGCTGACCGGCAACCCGCCGTTGATCGGGCCGACTTCGCATGCCATGTGGCTGGCCTCCACCGTCTTCGACGGCGCCCGCTGGTTCGACGGCATCGCGCCGGATCTCGACCTGCATTGCGAGCGCATCAACCGCTCCGCCGTCAACATGGGCCTGAAGCCGGTCAAGACCGCCGAAGAGATCGAAGCGCTCGCCTGGGAAGGCATCAAGAAGTTCGACGGCAAGACGCCGATCTACATCAAGCCGATGTACTGGGGCGAGCATGGCTCTGCCGGCAGCGTCGTCACCGTCGATGGCGACAGCACGCGCTTCGCGCTCTGCCTGTTCGAAGCCCCGCTCGGCAACAACAAGCCGAACTCGCTCACCGTCTCGCCCTTCCGCCGCCCGTCGCCGGAGACCGCGATGACCGATGCCAAGGCCGGCTCGCTCTATCCGAACAGCGGCCGTGCGATCGCTGAAGCGAGAAGCCGCGGCTTTGACAACGCCCTGATGCGCGACATGAACGGCAATGTCGCCGAGACCGCGTCGTCCAACGTGTTCCTGGTGAAGGACGGCGTCGTCAAGACGCCTGTCGCCAATCGCACTTTCCTCGCCGGCATCACCCGCGCCCGCGTCATCGGCCTGCTTCGCCAGGCCGGCTTCGAGGTTCGCGAGGAGACGCTCTCGGTCGACGATTTCATGGCGGCCGACGAGATCTTCACCTCG
Source organism: Rhizobium sp. UBA1881 (assembly GCF_002338015.1). Taxonomy (NCBI): domain Bacteria; kingdom Pseudomonadati; phylum Pseudomonadota; class Alphaproteobacteria; order Hyphomicrobiales; family Rhizobiaceae; genus Rhizobium; species Rhizobium sp. UBA1881. The sequence goes on along the minus strand of NZ_DDHH01000143.1, from coordinate 7,001 downwards.
GGCAACTACTCCAAGGTCGTCGGCGTCAACCGCCTCGACGGCCGCGAACTGCAGGAAGGCCCCGTCACCCGCAAGGCGCTCGAAATCTACATGAACTGGGCATTTGGTCGCAGCGCAAGCGACAGCTGATTGGGTGTAGAGGGAGGAGAGCGTGGCCCCCTCATCCCCGGCGCAACTTGTTGTGCCTGACCTGCCGGCACCTTCTCCCCGTCGGGGAGAAGGGAATGTGTCGCAACGTCGCCAATCCTCCTCTCCCCTCGGGGAGAGGGTGGCCGAGCGTAGCGGAGGCCGGGTGAGGGGGCCACACGCGCTACGTTGAAAGTCGTCATCACTCCCACCCCCACCTGGTCCCCCGCATCATGATCGTGCGCTCCCGCCCAACCCTCTTTCGCCTCTTCTTCATTCTCCGCGGCTCGATCATCAAGCGCGTCCTGCCGCAGATCATCCTCACCGCCGTGCTTTCCTCGCTGGTCGTGCTCTGTCACACCCTGTGGCCGGGCGTCCTGCCGGTCTTCAACGGCGCCCCCTTCGCGCTGCTCGGCATCGCGCTGTCGATCTTCCTCGGCTTCCGCAACAACGCCTGCTACGACCGCTGGTGGGAAGCGCGCCGGCAATGGGGCGTGATTGTCTTTTCCGCCCGCCACTTCGCCCGCCAGACCCTGATCCTCGAAACGATGTCAGGCGAAGCCGGAAAAGACGCCCGCAAACGCGTGCTGACGCTGGTCATCGCCTTCGTCCAGTCGCTGGTCCCGCACCTGCGCAGCGGCATCTCCCGCCACAAGGTTGAACGCCTGCTGCCGGATGATATCAACGCCCACTACGCCGCCAGCCGCAACCCGCCCGAAGCGCTGTCGCTCGAAATCGCCCGAGAACTCGCCGATCTCCGCGCCAAGGGCATGCTGACCGACATCAACTACCAGATGCTCGACCGCACCCTGGCCGATCTCACGCTCGCCCAGGCCTCCTGCGAGCGCATCCGCTGGACCCCGGTCCCCTTCGGCTACACGCTGCTCCTGCACCGCACGGCCCATCTCTTCTGTCTGATGCTGCCCTTCGGCTTCGACGACGTGCTCGGCTGGTTCATGCCCTTCGGCACCGCACTCGTCGCCTACACCTTCTTCGGCCTCGACGCGCTCGGCGACGAACTGGAAGAACCCTTCGGCAAGCAACCCAACGCACTCCCGATCGAGGCGATCGCCGATACGGTCGAGATCAATGTGCGCGAGGCCATGGGCGAGAGGGATTTGCCGCCGTTGCCGGTGGCGGTGGATTATTTGTTGATGTAGACGGACGTTTGCGGACGGATGGCGGCGCGAGGGGAAACTGCGTCGTTTCAAAGGGTTGCTGGTGGACGCCCCGCATTCCATCGTCATCCTCGGGCTCGTCCCGAGGATCTAAGCACGCCGCCACGGATGCAATCGTGCCGGTGCGCGCGACGGCAGCCCGGTAATGCCATCCCGTACACTGGTCGATCCACTGACGTCCAGCCCGTTGCCGCCTCGGCAGATCCTCGGGACAAGCCCGAGGATGACGCCGCGAGGGAAGAAAGCTCTGACGTCTCAATAACTTACCGGCATCGGCCAATTCTCCACCGTCATCCTCGGCCGTCGTGCCGAGGATCTAAGCACGTCTCCACGAATGCAACGGTGCGGCTTCTAGGGCAAACGTTGCCGCAAACACCGGCCGACGCCCTCGGTCGATCCACCCACGTCGAGCACACTGCTGCGTGCTTAGATCCTCGGGACAAGCCCGAGGAAGACGCCGAGAGTGTGGGCGCGTCGCCATTCCAACGGCTTACGAGCGGTCAGTCAGCGCCTGGACGCATCCCCCCTCGGTCGCACCATCCACGAATACGCCGCCCCGGCGATCAACAGCACGCAGGTGCCCAGAAACACCGCTCGCATGCCGATATGCCCGCCGACGAAGCCGCCGAGGATCGGGCCGGCGACCTGGCCGACATATTGTGAGGAGACCGACCAGCCGAGAATGCTGCCCGCCGCGCTGTCGGGGACGCTGTGGCGGATGACGGCGGAGATGCAGGGAAGCAGGCCGCCGAGCGCCACGCCCATCAGGAAGCGCAGCACGATCAGCTGCCAGGACGATGTGACGAAAGCCTGCGGGATCAGGAGCAGGCCGGCAATGCCTAGCGCGCCTGCGATGACGGGCCAGTGGCCGATCCTGTCCGCGAGCTTGCCCAGCCGCGAGGCCGAGAGGATGCTGCCGAGTGCGGCCGCCGACATGACGATGCCGGCGATGATGGTGACCCGCGCCGCGTCGTCCACCAGCTGCGCGACATAGACGGTGATGATCGGCTCGATCGACATGTTGGCGAGCATCAACAACATGCCGGTAAAGAGCATGGCGATGACGGGCCGCTTGTCCGGGATCGAGGCCCAGCCGCCGCTCTGCTTGGCGGCCTTCTTGCGGGCAGGGGACTTCTCCTCCTTGATGAGGAAGAGCGTGGCGAGAAAGGCGAGGAGGATCATCGCGCCGGCGGCGAGAAACGTGCCGCGAATGCCGATCAGGGGTGGCAGCACGCCGCCGATCAGCGGCCCGACCAGATTGCCCGCCATGATGCCTGAAGCCAGCGTCCCCAGCGCCCAGGCCGAACGGTCCTTCGGCGTCTGCGTCGCCACCAGCACCATCGAGCCAGACGAATAGCCTCCCGCCAGCCCGACGAAGAGCCGGAGCGCCACCAGCTGCCAGACATTTCCGGCCATGCCCATCAGCGAGATCGCCACCGTCATGCCCAGGCTTGCGCGCACCAGCATCAGCTTGCGCCCGTAGATATCGCCAAGCCGTCCCCACAGCGGCGCCACGAAGGCGGCGGCGAAGAAGGTGGCGCCATAGGCGATCCCCGACCACTGCACGATCGCGGCATGGTCGCTAACGCCGAGCTCCTCGACATAGAGCGGCAGGAAGGGAAGAAGCAGCGTCATCGCCACGATGGTCGTGAACGAGCCGACAAGCGAAACGGCCAGATTGCGTTTCCAATGGATCGAGCCTGGTTCGGCTGCGGCTGCATCCGCGGTCTTGTCACTCATGTCAGTGCCTTCTTCATCATCGATCGTCCATGCCGGAGATAAAGGTGGCGCTGATGTCGATCACAGGCCGGTCAGGCCCGGGCGAGGGCCGGGCGGGCAGATGAGGAAAGACAGGAGAGCCTTCCGTTTCCGGTGGCGCGCCATTGGTATAGCCTCGCTGCCGACAGGCCATCAAGGACGGATGAAGGGCCAATCGGTTCGCTCGACGTCGGATTCTCTCTGATCGGCCTCGCCTTTTCGCTGGGTAACCGCAGTTTCTGAAAGGAGGAGGATGACTGATATGACGGATGAAACCGACACCAAGCGCGAGAAAACGGTCCGCGCCCTCTACGCCGCCTATATCGACGGCCGCAGGGATATCGTCGCGACCATGCTGACGGAGGATTTCACCTTCTCCAGTCCGCGCGATGATCATATCGACCGCGACGTCTATTTCGCGCGCTGCTGGCCGACACCGCCACCCTTCCGCACGATGGAGATCGAGTATCTCGGCCTGTCAGGCGATGAGGTCGTGGTGCGCTACCGCGCCGTCAAACACGACGGCGGAGCGTTCCGCAATATGGAAACGCTCCGCTTCAGAGGCGACACGCTTGCCGCCGTGGAAGTCTATTTCGGCCGCGAGGACTGAGCCCTCACGCAAGCACCCGCCGCGCCTGTCCGCGCGAGACGAGAAAGGCCTGCGCAAGGCTACCGGCCGCGAATAGCACCACCCAGATCAGCAGGGCCGTCTGCACCGGCGGCGAATCCGGGCCGTTGCCGATCGGGTGCGAGGGCGGCAGCCGCGACAGGGTCTCGTTGATCCCCGGCACCCAGAGCAGGAAATAGGTGAAGGAGAAGCCGAGGTTCCTGAGATAGGGGATCAGCCGCCCAAGAAAGCCAAGCTTCGGCAGCGCGAGACAGATGGCAGAAACGAGAAGCACGATGATGGCAAGCGCATGCCCGGGATTGAAGCCGCCGGTGGACGAAAGCCCGAAGGCGCTGATGGCGGAAAGCGCCAGCGTTGCGAGGTAGACCTTGCCGACCGTCGTTTCGGGGCGAATGGCGCGGTACTTGGCGAAGCTGTAAAGCCCGGCGATGGCGGGGACGATGCTGATGGCGGTGTGGATCTCACCGAGAAGCGAAAGCGGATTGGCCATGTCTGTTTCCTTTTGTGGACCGACTAGTCGGTCGGTCTGATGGGTAAATGAGGGGCAAAGAGATGCGCATGCACGTCACGTCTGAGATGGAAGCGTTTTAGCCGGTCAGTCTCTGCAGCGCCGGCTGGGTAATGCTTGCATAGAGTTCCGCGTCGCCACCGGCGACCCGCGCCGCCAGCATCGCGCCATGCACGGTAGCGACGAGAATGCGGGCGCTGCGCTCCGCATCCTCGGCACTCGTCAGCTCGCCTTTCTGCAGCCCTTCGTCGATGAAGCCGGCGAGCCTTGCGATCAGCTCATCGAAATGCGCCTTCACCTGTTCTGCGACCTCGGGCGGCAGGCTCGGCAGTTCGGCGGCGAGAAGCGCTGCGATGCAGAAGGGTGCGTTGTTGTCGCGGATGCATTGTTCCCAGAAGCCGACATAGCCGGCAAGCCGCCTGTCGGCGCGGGGCTCATGCGCCGCCATCGCTCCCATCCCATCCTCTGTCGCCTGCCTGTAGCGGGCGACCACCGCCACCGCGAGATCGGCCTTGCCGGGAAAATGATGATGGATCGTCGCCTTGCCGACGCCAACCACGGCGGAGATATCGGCGTAGCTGAAGGCGTTGTAACCGCGTGTGACGATCAGCGCCTGCGCGGTGTCGAGAATGCGTGTGTGTGTATCCGAAGCCATGAGTGGATATCTACCGACTAGTTGGTCGGTCGTCAACGGGGCGCACGGAAACGTGACTGCGGGCTGAAGGTGGCATTGCCGGCAGCGCGGGGCAGGGCACACCGCCGGCGTGGACGCGGCATCGTCACGGACGCCGCCGCTGCCAACTCCCACCCGCCAAAGTCAATCCTCGTAAAGCTTCGATTTCTTCGACCATTTGCGCCAGGGATGCAGCTCATAATGCGGCATGTCCCAGCCGTCGCTAAAGTTACCATCCATGTTCCAGTCGATACCTGGACGCAACAGGAGCGTCTTGCCGTCGAGACCTTTCAGCCCAAGCTTTTCCGGCAGCGGCATGATCACTCCGTAGAGCCTGATGAAAGCCTCCTTGTCATTCCAGTCATAGGGTGCAGGAAACAGATCGAAGGCGATCGCCGGCACGTAGTTGTGAGCCGAGTCGCCAAAATGCACCTTCGCAAAACCGCCGTTGAAGGCCCGCTCCTGTGCATCGCGCCCGCGCGTCGAATCGAGCACCTTGAAATCGACCTCACGGATCGCCGTCTGGGCGATCGCCTGCAGATGCGGATGGCATTTCGCAAGGGCGGCAAGCGATGCGCTGCTGAAATGAAACATGACATCCTCCCGTGCCGCGCCATCTGGGGGCGGCGTCGGAAGGTTAGCGAAAGGGAGGTTGCGCGTACACAAATCGAGTGCAATCTTTGATTGCGAAAGGCGCGGACATATAGGCTGCAGATAACGGCGTGCGCGGCGCCTCACTCGTCCGGCAAGATCCCCATCCGCTCGGTCTCAAGTTCCGTGCCGAGCTCCACCGCCTTGGTCTTCTTGTCGTAGATGCAGAAGTAGCTGACGAAGCCGTTGGCGCCCTTCGGCTTGCCGGTCACCAGCGCCATGCCGAAATTCTCGCTGCCGAACGGATCGACGACCGCATGCGGCAGTTCCACCTGCGCGCGCGCCGCCATCTCGCATTTTCCCTGCACCTCGGCGGCGAAGTCCTGCCAGGCGTCGCCCGAGGAAGCCATGGCGGTGCCGCCCGCAGTCAGAAAAGCCGCGATGAAGACGGCTGCAAAGCCGATCGGGTGGAGCATAGGGTGCCCTGTAACGCCAAGCCTCATACTGAGCCCTCGCACATTTTTGGCCCTCGCGCCCACGCTTGGAAGGCCATGCCATAAAGCACTGTCATCATGATTGATTTGCGCCTTGCATGCCAAGCCCTTAGCGCGGTTAAATTTTCTTCCGCAGCGGTCTTTTTTGACATTTCGCAGGTTGCCTCACCAAGCTTGCGCTCCTATGTTCCCGCACACCTGCCGATTACGCAAACTATTGCCAAAAGGAGACGACCATGGCTTTTGAATTGCCTGAACTTCCCTACGATTACGAAGCGCTGCAGCCTTTCATGTCGAAGGAAACCCTGGAGTTCCACCACGACAAGCACCACAAGGCTTATGTCGACAACGGCAACAAGCTTGCGGCGGAAGCCGGTCTCGCCGACCTCTCGCTCGAAGAAGTCGTCAAGAAGTCCTTCGGCACCAATGCCGGCCTCTTCAACAACGCTGCCCAGCACTACAACCACGTCCATTTCTGGAAGTGGATGAAGAAGGGCGGCGGCGGCAACAAGCTGCCCTCGAAGCTCGAAGCGGCCATCAACTCCGATCTCGGCGGCTATGACAAGTTCAAGGCCGATTTCGTCGCTGCCGGCACCACCCAGTTCGGCTCCGGCTGGGCCTGGGTTTCCGTCAAGAACGGCAAGCTCGAAATCTCCAAGACCCCGAACGGCGAAAACCCGCTCGTCCACGGCGCCACCCCGATCCTCGGCGTCGACGTCTGGGAACACTCCTACTACATCGACTACCGCAACGCCCGTCCGAAGTACCTCGAAGCCTTCGTCGACAGCCTGATCAACTGGGACTACGTCCTGGAACGCTACGAAGCCGCAACCAAGTAAGCCGGTTTTGAGAGAGTGAAGAGAACACCCGGTGGAGACGCCGGGTGTTTTTGTTTTGTGGGGTGAGGGAGTGTGTCGCGGGCGTTGCGCCCGCAGCCCCCTCATCCGACCCTGCGGGCCACCTTCTCCCCGCGGGGGAGAAGGGGAGATGGAGCGAGCGGCCCACCCCGAGTCTCTTCTCCCCAACGGAAGCCGTTGCAAAATAC
>NZ_DDHH01000054.1:0-15697 GCF_002338015.1 Rhizobium sp. UBA1881 | reverse complement strand
CAAGGGGGAGGGGCTAACTCGGGGCGCTGTTGAATTCCCGCATTTCATCTTCGTACCGGTTGATAGGTTGCGGTCCTGCCGGGCGGTTGCGGCAGGCAAGCCCCTCCCCCTTGTGGGGAGGGGTTGGGGAGGGGTTTTCATTGCAAGCACAGCCATCACCCCCACACCCCAGCACTCACCCCCGAAAACCCCGCCATCCGCAACTCCCGCGCATCGCTCAGCCCCAGCGGCTGATGCGTCGCCGCAATCACGATGCCGCCAGCCCCACGGTGCGCCTCGATCAACCCGGCGAAGAGCTGATCAGCGCTGGCGTCGAGGGCTGCCGTCGGCTCGTCGAGGATCCAGACGGGGCGGTGGGCGACGAGGAGCTTGGCGAAGGCGAAGCGGCGTTGTTGGCCGGCGGAGAGGTAGCCGAAGGGGAGATGGGTGATGCCTGACAGCCCTACCGCATCGGCGGCGTCTTCGATCGACATGCCGGTGCCACCGTCGGCATTACCGAGATAGCGGCGCCAGAAAGCGAGGTTCTCGTCCACCGTCAGCTCGCTCTTCATGGCGTTGCGGTGACCGAGATAGTGGCTGATCTCGGGGAGCCGGATATCGGTGTCGCCGTTCGCATTGGTGACGGTGATCGTGCCCGTTTCCTGCCGCAGCAGGCCTGCCAGCACGCGCAGCAGGGTCGATTTTCCGGAGCCGTTTTTGCCAGTCAAAACCAGGGCTTCGCCTGAGGTCAGGCTAAACGACACGCCTTCGAAAATCAGCTCTTCGCCTCTCAAGGCGGCGAGATCGGAGGCTTGGAGATGCATGGGGGTTCCGGGGTTCACGTTTTCAGTCATGCGATGCAAAAAAATCAAAAATGGTGGGCGCCTCTCTGGCAGCTTTGGCCGAAACTATCTATATGTTGATCACCACGCCAGCGGTCGGCGTGAATTTCATCCTAGCGCCGAACATGAGGTCTGACTTCATGTGCGGACCGCGGAAATGGCCGTACCCGCATCCTGATGTGCCTTTAGTGCATAGGCGTCCGCACAATTGTGTTCGCGATCAGAAACGGGGTCTCTCGTGTCTAAATCACTTGATAGCTTTAACTGTCGTTCCGTCCTTACCGTCGATGGTAAGGACTATGTCTATTTCAGTCTGCCGAAGGCCGAAGCAAACGGCCTGCCCGGCGTTTCCAAGCTTCCCTATTCGATGAAGGTTCTGCTCGAGAACCTGCTGCGCTTCGAGGACGGCCAGTCCGTGACCAAGGAGCACATCCTTGGCGTAGCCGAGTGGCTGAACAACAAGGGCACGGTCGAAAACGAAATCGCCTATCGCCCGGCGCGCGTTCTGATGCAGGACTTCACCGGCGTTCCCGCCGTGGTCGACCTTGCCGCGATGCGCGACGCGATGGTGTCGCTCGGCGGCGATCCGGAAAAGATCAACCCGCTGGTGCCCGTCGATCTCGTCATCGACCACTCCGTCATCGTCGACGAATTCGGCACGCCGCAGGCATTCTCCAGAAACGTCGAGCTCGAATACCAGCGCAACGGCGAGCGCTACCGCTTCCTGAAGTGGGGCCAGCAGGCCTTCCAGAATTTCCGCGTCGTGCCTCCGGGCACCGGCATCTGTCACCAGGTCAATCTCGAATATCTCGGCCAGACCGTCTGGACCAAGGAAGAGGACGGCGAGACGATCGCCTATCCGGACACCTGCGTCGGCACGGATAGCCACACGACGATGATCAACGGTCTCGGCGTTCTCGGCTGGGGTGTCGGCGGTATCGAAGCGGAAGCGGCCATGCTTGGCCAGCCGGTGTCGATGCTGCTGCCTGAAGTCATCGGCTTCAAGCTGACGGGCAAGCTCAAGGAAGGCGTGACCGCGACCGACCTCGTGCTGATGGTCGTGCAGATGCTGCGCAAGAAGGGCGTGGTCTCGAAGTTCGTCGAGTTCTTCGGCCCCGGCATGGACAACATGCCGCTCGCCGACCGCGCGACGATCGGCAATATGGGCCCGGAATACGGCGCCACCTGCGGCTTCTTCCCGGTCGATGGCGAAACCATCAACTACCTCACCATGTCCGGCCGCTCGCATGACCGCATCGCGCTGGTCGAAGCCTATTCGAAGGCGCAGGGCATGTGGCGCGAGGGCGATGGCTCCGATCTCGTCTTCACCGATACGCTGGAGCTCGATCTCGGCGACGTCGTGCCCGCCATGGCCGGCCCGAAGCGTCCCGAAGGTCGCATCCCGCTGGAAAACATCGCGTCCGGTTTCGCCGGCTCGATGGATGCCGATTACAAGAAGCCCGGCCAGCTCTCCAACCGCTATGCGGTCGAAGGCACGGATTTCGATCTCGGCCATGGCGACGTGGCGATTGCCGCCATCACGTCGTGCACCAACACGTCGAACCCGAGCGTCCTGATCGCCGCCGGCCTGCTTGCCCGCAATGCCGTCGCCAAGGGCCTGAAGACCAAGCCGTGGGTGAAGACCTCGCTGGCGCCTGGGTCGCAGGTGGTCGGCGAGTATCTGGCGAAGTCCGGCCTGCAGGCCGATCTCGACAAGCTCGGCTTCAACCTCGTCGGCTTCGGCTGCACCACCTGCATCGGCAACTCCGGTCCGCTGCCGGCGCCGATCTCGAAGACGATCAATGACAAGGGCCTGATCGTTTCGGGCGTTCTCTCCGGCAACCGCAACTTCGAAGGTCGTATCTCGCCCGACGTGCAGGCGAATTATCTCGCCTCGCCGCCGCTCGTCGTCGCCTATGCGCTGGCAGGTACTGTCCAGAAGGACCTGACGAAGGAGCCGATCGGTGAGGACCAGAACGGCAACCCCGTCTACCTCAAGGACATCTGGCCGACCTCGCACGAAGTGCAAGCCTTCATCCAGAAATACGTCACCCGCGAACTCTACGAGACGAAGTATGCCGACGTCTTCAAGGGTGATGCCAACTGGCAGGCCGTGCAGGTTCCCCCGGGCCAGACCTATGCCTGGGACGACAACTCGACCTATGTGCAGAACCCGCCCTACTTCGTCGGTATGGGCAAGACCGGCTCCGGCGTATCCGACATCAAGGGCGCGCGGGTCCTCGGTCTCTTCGGCGACAAGATCACCACCGACCACATTTCGCCGGCCGGTTCGATCAAGGCTGCCTCGCCGGCCGGCGCCTATCTCCTGGAACACAATGTCGGCGTCGCCGACTTCAACCAGTACGGCACGCGTCGCGGCAATCACGAGGTGATGATGCGCGGCACGTTTGCCAATATCCGCATCCGCAACCACATGCTCGGCCCGAACGGCAAGGAAGGTGGCTACACCATCCACTATCCGTCGAAGGAAGAGGAATCGATCTACGACGCGGCCATGCAGTACAAGGCCGAGGGCGTTCCGCTCGTCATCTTCGCCGGTGTCGAATACGGCAACGGCTCCTCGCGCGACTGGGCGGCGAAGGGCACCAACCTGCTCGGCGTCAAGGCGGTGATCGCGCAAAGCTTCGAGCGCATCCACCGCTCGAACCTCGTCGGCATGGGCGTCATCCCCTTCGTCTTCGAGGAGGGCACGACTTGGGCGACGCTGGGGCTGAAGGGCGACGAGACCGTCACCATCGAGGGGCTTGAGAACATCAAGCCGCGCGAGAAGAAGATCGCGAAAATCACCTATGGCGACGGCACCGTGAAAGACGTTCCGCTGCTCTCGCGCGTCGATACGCTCGATGAGGTGATCTACCTCAACAATGGCGGCATCCTGCAGACGGTGTTGCGAGATCTCGCAGCCTGATCGGCCCTGATTTTTAAGACATGCCTGATAATGGCCGCCGGAAAGCGATTTCCGGCGGCTTTTTCGTGTTCGGGAGGGCTGCAAGCGGCCGGCCTCACGGCGAAGTGTTGCGGAGTTGTCCCACGCGGGCTCCGTCTCACCCGTTCGTGATTTTTCGTTTGGATCGGGAGCGATTATCTCTAGGTTGAAGAGACGGAGCCCTTGCGTGCGTGACTGGCCAGAGATTTAGGCCGGCGTCTCGGCAAGGTGGAGAGGAAAAGAGGTAGAGGTGCAATGTCGCCGCGGTTTTTGATTTCGCTGATTGCAGGTGTGGCTCTGGCGAGCCCTTTGCTCGCCGACGAGGCGCCCAAAGGCGTGGTCGAACTGTTCACCTCCCAGGGTTGCGCCTCATGCCCTCCCGCCGACGCGGCCTTTCGCAAGCTCGTTGAGCGCGGCGATATCATCGCTCTCGCCTATCACGTCGATTACTGGAACTACATGGGCTGGGCCGATACGCTGAGCTCGAAGGAAAATACCGAGCGGCAGTACGGCTATGCGAAGACCATGGGCCGCGCCAATGTCTACACGCCGCAAGTGGTGGTGAACGGCCGCGATCATGTCATGGGCTCGGATATCGGCGGCATCGAGAAAAAGGTCGACGGCTTTCTCACCGGTGGCGAAGGTCTGACCGTTCCGATCAAGGCCGAGGTCAAGGGCGATCAGCTCGAGATCAACGTCGCGCCCGGCCAGGGCAAGGCCAATGTCGTCATGGTCTATTTCGATCGCGAAAAGACGATCGAGGTACAGAAGGGCGAAAACAGCGGCCAGAAGATCTCCTACATGCACAGCGTTTCGGATGTCGAAACGGTCGGCATGTGGGACGGCAAGGCGACAAAGCTGACGCTGCCCGCCACCGTGCTGCAGAAGCCAGATCTTGAGGGCTGCGCCGTCATGCTGCAGTCGTCGACGGCCGACGGAACGCCATCGGCGATCCTTGGCGCCACCGTGGTCATGGCCGGCAGGAACATCTGAGCCGCCATAGTTCTCGGATTTCATCTGTCTTGTCAGGTGGAAGCGGGGCGGCCCGACTGATCGTATTCGGGGCTGGGGTTAAGGTCGATACGGTCAGCCGGGCCCTTTGGCGCGCTGGCGCCAAACAGTCACATCTCCTCCAAAGTGCCGAAAGACGATGCGCAGAATTCAGTGTCGGCGAACCCGCTGAGGATGCGCCGGTCAAGTGCGAGCGAATTTCACTTTTAATTGAGGCGCTGTTTTGACTGAAATGCGGCACGCGGCAGATTGCACAGACTATGCTTAATGCGCGCGAGGCCGCGCTTGCAATTTGTAAAGGCTAAGGCAAACTGTCACCCGCGTGTCACGAACGGAGGCATTCGAGACCGATGACAGATCAGCCGGATTTGCGGCGTGGGAACAATCGGGCTCCCGATGGCGATTCCCCCGTCGTCGTGGATATCAGGGACTACAAGCAGAGCAAGGACCCGTTGCCGGTGACGTTTCACCGGCGAGAGCTGGATGCGATCCTGTGGATCTACGGGCGCATGGTCGGCGAAGGCGAGTGGCGGGACTACGCGATCGACCACCTGAAGGACCTTGCCGTCTTCTCCGTCTTCAAGCGCTCCGGCGAAATGCCGCTCTTCCGCATCGAAAAGAATCCCAAGCTCGCCGCCAAGCAGGGCGCCTATTCCGTCGTCAACACGCACGGCCAGATCCTGAAGCGCGGCCACGACCTGCAGCAGGTGCTGAAGGTGTTCAACAAATCGCTGAAGCTCGTCGAGAAATAGGCGCGATCAACCCAGAAACAGCGTCGCCGGATAGGCGTCTGGATCGGGATCGGTCGAGGTGCCGTCGCCGAGCGCTCGTTGCATCAACATCGTATCCAGCCAGCGACCTTGCTTGAAGCCGGAACCCTTGATGCGGCCGATTTCCTCGAACCCATGGCTTGCATGCAGTGCGATCGAGGCCGGATGCGCACCGCCGATCACGGCGATCATCTGGCGGAAACCGAGCGCCGTCGTCCGCGATATCAGCTCCTCCAGCAACCGCTTGCCGACCCCCTTGCCCTGCGCTTCCGGCGCCAGATAGATCGAATCCTCGACCATGAACCGATAGGCCGGCCGCGTGCGGAACGCTGATGCATAGGCATAGCCGACGAGCGCGCCATGCTCGTCCACGGCGGCGATATAGGGGTAGCCCTTGTCGACAATGGCCTGGTATCGCGCCGCCATCTCGTCGCGATCCGGTGGGGCGATCTCGTAGCTCGCAACACCATTCAAGACGGAGTCGCGGTAGATGGCGGTGATGGCGTCGATGTCGGAGAGGGAAGCGTCACGGAGAAGAACGGGCATGGGGCGGGCCGGTGTCTGGAGGGGTGGTGTCGTTGCTTGAAGAGCATCCCGGGTGGCGGTTGGCAAGGGGAAAGCGGACGGGCTGCGATGGTTGCGGGAGGGGCGGGTGATCCACTGGCGTTGCATATGTGGAAGCGTGCTTGGATTCTCGGGACGAGCCCGAGAATGACGGCGGAGTATGTGGTTGCCGCCGGGAAGCTATTGAAACAAGGGCATTTACCCCCTCTCGACGTCATCCTCGGCCTTGTGCCGAGGATCTAAGCACGCCTCCACGTGCACGACGTCGATGGCTGTTCATCCTGGCGTTCATCGCTCACTTCGCCGAGCACCGCTACGCCGTCTACTGCTCAGACCTATTAGCCATCCCGAGAACTTTCCCCTGAAGCAGCATTGCAACTTCAACTTTCGCAAAGCCTTGCCTCTTGCCGCCGGCTGCTTTAGCTCATGAATGAAATGGAGCAGACCTAATGATTTTCATGGTAATCGCGGTCCCGATCGTCTTGGTCTGCTTCCTGCTGTTTCCCCGCCACACGCTGATCGTCGTTGCCGCCCTTGCCTGCATCGGCGCTGCCGTTGGTCTCTATCTCTATTTTCAGCAATCCGACCGCCTGAACTCGGCGAGCCTGGTGTCGGGCACGAGCAGCGGAACCAGCGGTTGCCAGGATCCGGACAAGCCGGTTTTCGTCGAGCTGTCGAATGCCTCCGACCGGCAGGTCAATATCGTGCGCTTCCGGCTGATCGCGAAGCGTCCGGGGTTCAGCGGCGAGGTCTATTCGGATTACTTCAGCAGCGACAAGATCATCGCGCCGCATAGTGAGTACGGCAGCTGCTGGGCACTGAACCGCTACAGGGGCCTGGACACTCTGCCGGGCCGACCCGCACCTAGTGATTTCGAATGGTCCGTCGATATCTCGTCGGTCGATTTCGCCGGCAACTAAGCGCACGTCCCAAGGCCCCCCGATCGACCAAAGAAAAACCGCCTGCAACATTGCTGCTGCAAGCGGTTCTGATCGTCTCGAACTTGTCGTCTGGATCAAGGGCGACAGCGTCGCCCTCTCTCGCTCACCTTACTTGCGGTTGCCCATGAACTGCAGAAGGAACATGAAGAGGTTGATGAAGTCGAGGTAGAGCGTCAGGGCGCCCATGATCGCCTTGCGGCCGGCCATGGTGGCGTCGTCGGCGGCGTAGTACATTTCCTTGATGCGCTGCGTATCGTAGGCCGTCAGGCCCGCGAAGATCAGCACGCCGATCACCGAGATCGCGAACTGCATGGCCGAGGAGGCCAGGAAGATGTTGACGATCGAGGCGATGATCAGGCCGAACAGACCCATCATCAGGAACGAGCCCATGGCCGAGAGGTCACGACGGGTCGTGTAGCCATAGAGCGAGAGCGCGCCGAACGAGGCGGCCGTCACGAAGAAGGTCTGCACGACGCTCTGGCCGGTGTAGATCAGGAAGATCGACGACAGCGACAGGCCGACAAGCGCTGCATAGACCGCGAAGGTCGTCTGCGCGGCCGATACGCTCATCGAATTGATCCTGAAGCTCAGGAAGAAGACCAGCGCCAGCGGAGCGAAGATCACCACCCACTTCAGCGGGCTGGTGTAGATCGCGGCGCCGAATGCGGTCAGCTGGCCGTCGGAGACGGCGAATGTGAATGCGAAATAGGCGGCCAGGCCGGTGATCGCCAGGCCGATAGCCATCAGGTTGTAAACCTTCAGCATATAGCTGCGAAGGCCCTGATCGATCTCGCCGGTCTGGACACCGCTCTGAACGCGGCCCTGGTAATTTCTTAGGTCAGCCATGATTTCCTCTTGTCAGCTCCGAATGAACACGGTGTCGGGTTTTCTTGCCCGGGCGCCGCTGCGGAGCTTCAGCATGCCTGCGGATAATATGAGCCTTTCGCCCTTTGCAAACAAGAGCCTTGCAACCCGCGATCGGGTTAAATCGCCGTAAGGTGCCGGAATTATTTCAACCCGGCCACTCAGAGCTCGCGCAAAACGGGTGCCGCCTTCTGGCCGAGAATGCGCCATGTGCCGATCAGGCCGATGCCGACGGTCAGCACCAAGGCCGTGACGATCGTCATGCCGGCGACGTCAGGCAGGAACTGCGAGGGGATCTTCATGATGCGGGCGACGATGAACCAGGCGGCGACGCCGCCCGAAAGCAGCGCGAAGACCGCGGTTGCGAGCCCGAGGATCAGATACTCGTAGCAGAAGGCGCGCATCAGCATGCGTCTCGTGGCGCCGAGCGTCTTCAGCACCACCGCGTCATGCGTGCGGGCACGGTTGCCGGCGGCAAGCGCGCCGGCGAGCACCAGCACCGAGGCGATGAGGGCGACGGAGGCCGCGGCGCGGATCGCGGTCGCCAGCTGCGCCACCAGCGAATTGACGATGTCGATCGCATCCTTGACGCGCACGCTCGTGATCGTCGGATAGGTGTTGGTCACCGATTTCAAGATCGCGGCTTCCTGCGAGGATGTCGCCTTGGGATCGGTGAGCGTTGCCAGCCACGCATGCGGGGCGCCCTTGAAGGTGTTGGGCGAGAAGACCATGACGAAATTGATCGACAGGCTCTCCCACTGCACCTTGCGCAGATTGGCGATCTTCGCCGTCATGTTGCGGCCGAGCACGTTGACGGTGACGGTATCGCCGACCTTGAGGCCGAGCTCGCCCGCCTCTTCCGCCGAAAACGAGACCAGCGGCTCACCGCTGTAATCCTTGTCCCACCATGTGCCCTCGGTGAGGACCGCGTTTTCGGGCAAGGTTTCGGAGTAGGTGATGCCGCGGTCGCCGCGCAGCACCCATTGGCCAGATGGCGGCACCTTGCGCTTGGTCACGTCCTCGCCGTTGAAGGCAAGGATGCGGCCTCGCAGCATCGGCACCTCGACGAGCTTGCCCTCGGGCGCATCGGTCTTCACCAGATTGCGGAAACCGTCGAGCTCGGCGCCCTGGATATCGACGAAGAAGAAGTTGGGCGCGCCATCGGCCATGCGGCCGGTGAGCTGCTGGCGCAGATTGCCGTCGATCAGCGTCAGGGTGACCAGCAGCGCCAGCCCGAGGCCGAGCGAGAGCACGACCGACGGCGTGAGCGCGCCGGGACGGTGGATGTTGCCGATCGCAAGCCTCAGCGCCGGCGAATTGACGCGCGGGCTGCGGCGGGCGAGCCAGGCGATGCCTGCTGCCACCAGCCTGAGGACGACGAAGGCAAAGGCGATGGCGCCGATGAAGACGATGGCGATGAAGCGATCATGGGCAGTTGCCACCGCAAGGCCGGCAAGTGCTGCGAGGAAGACGGCGGCCATCAGGATATAGGGCCAGGAGGGCAGGCGGCGTGCCTCGAAGCCCTGCTCGCGAAACAATGCAGTCGGCGGCACTTCGCGGGCATGGCCGAGCGGCATGATGGCGAAGGCGAGCGTCGTCAGGATGCCGAAGAGCACGGCGAGAGACAGCGCCACCGGATAGAGCGTCGGCGCGGTCGAGACCGGCAGGAACTGCGCCAGGAACTGGGCCGCGAGAATGGGTGCCAACGCACCGATGACGAGACCGATGGCGATACCGCCAAGCGCGATGAGGCCGATCTGGAAGAGGTAGATGAGGACGACAGTCGAGGCCGGCGCACCCAGGCACTTGAAGGTGGCGATCGTCGTGCGCTTGGCATCGAGGAAGGCGCGCACGGCATTCGCCACGCCGACGCCGCCGACGATCAGCGCTGTCAGGCCAACCAGTGTCAGGAACTGCGAGAAACGCTCGATGTTTTCGGTAAGCGAGGGCGCGGCGCGGTCGCTAGTGCGGATCGACCAGCCGGCCGAGGGAAAATCCTTGGTGGCGCGGTCGCGGATGCCAACCATATCAGACCGGTCGTTCAGCTTGACCTTGTAGCTGTGCTCGACAAGGCTTCCCGTCTGGATCAGACCCGAGGCCTGCAGCGCCTGGCGGCTCACCATCAGGCGCGGCGCGAAGCCGAAGCCTTCGGAGACCGCGTCCGGCTCGGTCTTCACGGTGCCGGTGATGTTGACGATGACGTTGCCGAGCAGCAGCTCGTCGCCGATCTTGAGGCCGAGACGTTCCAGAAGCAGCGGCGCGGCCAGCGCGCCATAGGTGCCATCCTGATCGGCAAGAAGCGTATGCAGCGGGTAGTTGGGCTCGGCCTCGAAGCTGCCGTAGAGCGGATAAGCGTCGTCGACGGCCTTGACCTCGACCAGCGCCTGGTCGGATCCATCCGGCTTGCGGGCCATGGAGCGCAGTCCCGTCGATACCGAGACCTTGCCGAGCGAGCGCAGGAAATCCAACTCGTTGGCGGCTGCCTCGCGATTGTTGAGCTCGAAGCGGACGTCGCCGGCGAGAATCTCCTGGCCGCGCGTTGCAATCGTATCGGTGATCGACTGCGAGACCGAATTGACCGCGGCGATTGCCCCGGTGCCGAGCGCGATGCAGGCGAGGAAGATGTAAAAGCCTTTGAGGCCGCCGCGCAGCTCACGAAGGGCAAGACGGAAGGCGAGCGCGATACGCGGGGTGATCAGCGTCATGCAATGGCCACTTCGGCTTCAATCGCGGCGCTATCGCCTTCTATCTTGCCGGAGCGGACGCGGATCTGGCGCGAGCAGCGCTTGGCGAGCGCGTTGTCGTGGGTGACGAGCACCAGCGTCATGCCGCGCTCGGCCTGCTTGGAAAAGAGGAGATCGGCGATCTGGCGGCCGGTGTCGGTGTCGAGATTGCCTGTTGGTTCATCCGCGATCAGAAGCGCCGGGGATGGCGCAAGCGCGCGAGCGATCGCAACGCGCTGCTGCTCGCCGCCGGAAAGCTGGCCGGGATAATGGTTCAGCCGGTCGCCGAGGCCGACGGATTTCAGCTCGCGGCGGGCGATCTCGAAGGGATTGGCGACATTGGCGAGTTCAAGCGGCACGGCGACGTTTTCAAGCGCCGTCATGTTGGCGATCAGGTGGAAGGATTGGAAGACGATGCCGATGTTGCGCCCGCGGAAGTCGGCGACCTGATCCTCGCTCATCGTGTGGAGGGGCGCTTCGTTGATGTTGATCTCGCCACTATCCAGCCGCTCGAGGCCGGCCAGCACCATCAGCAGCGTCGACTTGCCGGAGCCGGAGGGGCCGACGATGCCGACCGATTCACCGGCGGCGATCCCAAGGTCGATGCCCTTCAGCACATGCACGGAGGCGGCGGCACTGCCGAGCGTCAGATCGGCCCGTTTCAGATCGATGATGGTTTTTGCCAACGGTAAATGCCCTACCTATATGAAAGCCCAGCTGCCGCCAATTTAGGGACAATGGAATGAGATTTAAAGTTGCGGGTCTTCACATCGCTGTCATCGTCTTTTCGATGCTGCTTTCGGTTTCAGCGCAGGCGCGCACGATTAATCTCGTCGGCTTCGGCGACAGCCTGATGGCGGGATACCAGCTGCCGCCCGGCGACGGCTTTCCGGAGAAGCTGCAGGCGGCGCTCAAGGCCAAGGGCCTCGATGTTACGGTGGCGAACGCAGGTGTCTCCGGCGACACCACGACCGGCGGGCTTTCGCGCATCGACTGGTCGGTGCCCGATGGCACCGATGGGGTCATTCTGGAGCTCGGCGCCAACGACGCGCTGCGGGGGATCGCGCCCGAACAAAGTGAGAAGAACCTCGACCAAATGATTACCCGGCTCAAGGAACGCGGGATCGCGGTCTTCCTCGCCGGCATGATGGCGCCGCCGAACATGGGCGGCGACTACGCGGCGCGGTTCAACCCGATCTACGAGAAACTCGCCAAAAAACATGGGCTTACGCTCTATCCGTTCTTCCTCGACGGCGTCGTTCTCGATGCGTCGCTGAAGCTGGAAGACGGCATGCACCCCAATTCCAAAGGCGTGGATACCATGGTTCAAAAGATGGAACCGGCAATCACACAATTCATTGGAACGTTGCCGACTGTGAAGAATTAGGGACTTGCGCACGTGATCAATGCGTGATTCCGTGTGAGCACCTGCAAAAGATTCGGGGAGTGCTCGTTATGCCGAGACTGTTTACCGCCCTCGAAATTCCGCGCAATGCGGCGATGAGCCTGTCATTGTTGCGCGGTGGTCTCCCTGGCGCCCGATGGATCGATGTGGAAAATTACCACATCACCCTGCGCTTCATCGGCGATGTCGATAATCGCACGGCAGACGAGATCGTCGACCGGCTCGACCGCATCGACAGGCCGGAATTCCAGATCAAGCTCGACGGTATCGGCGCTTTCGGTTCCAAGAAGCCGCATTCGGTCTGGGCCGGCGTGACGCAAGATCCCGAAATGTATGCCCTGCAGGCCGAAATCGAGCGGATCTGCCAGCGGATCGGCCTTCCGCCGGATCCGCGCAAGTTCACCCCGCATGTGACGCTGGCGCGGCTGAAATCCTCGCGCGTCGACGATGTCGTGCACTATCTCGCCGGACGCGGCAATTTCCAGACCGCCTCCTTCACCGTGCCGCGCTTCGTGCTTCTGTCGTCGCGCGATTCGGTCGGCGGCGGGCCTTATCTGACGGAAGAGGTGTTCCCGCTGCGCGAGGCACTGTCGGCGCCGAGCGTGGACAACAGCTTCCTGCAGCCGGCCAAGAGCCTGGCATAAACGGCCTCGAAGCCGTCGGCGCCGCCATAATAGGGATCGGGGATATCCTCTCCGCTCCCGAGCGCCAGATCACCGAACAGATGGATGTTCCCTGCATCGGGATCGAGCGCCTTCAAGGCCGCGACATTGTTTCGGTCCATGGCGACGATCAGATCGAAATCGGCAAAATCATGCTCGCGGATGCGCCGCGCGCGCTGAGCTGATATGTCTATGCCGTGATGGCGGGCGGTCGCGATCGACCGCTTGTCGGGCTCATCGCCCACATGCCAGCTGCCGGTGCCGGCGGAATCGATGAGAAAGCGGTCGGACAGGCCGGCTTCGGCGATGAGATGGCTGAAGACGCCTTCGGCCAGCGGCGAACGGCAGATATTGCCCATGCAAACAAACAGGATACTGGTGCGTTTCATAAGAGACCCATGGTGAACGCAAAGGACAATCGCATGAAACGGGACAAACTGGAACGCCAGGCGATTAGCGATGAACTGGCGAAACTTGACGGCTGGTCGCTCGGCGACGGCGGGAAGTCGATCACCAAGAGCTACAAGTTCAAGAATTTCGTCGAGGCCTTCGGCTTCATGACGGAATCGGCGCTTGCAGCCGAAAAGCTCGATCATCATCCGGAATGGTTCAACGTCTATTCCAAGGTGGATGTGACGCTCAGCACCCATTCGGCCGACGGGCTGACGGAGCTCGATTTCAAGCTGGCGGGCGTGATGGAGAAGGCGGCGGCGCGGCGGATCGATTGAATCGCAGCCGAAGACCCCCCATATTCGGGCTGACCTGAAAGGGGCCAACTGGAGCACAAAGGGCCAAGTGGACATGGACGACGTCAAATACGGTGAAATCCTGCTGCCGGGCGATGAAGAAACGCAGGAGCGGCGGGAGAAGAGCGTTCGGCAGAAATTCTGGCCGACTTTCCGCAAGGCGGCGCGCAAGATCCCCTTCTCGCGCGATGTCGTTGCCGCCTATTACTGCGCGCTCGACCGTGAGACACCGCTCAAGGTGCGCGGCACGCTGCTCGCGGCACTCGCCTATTTCGTGCTGCCCGTCGACATGATCCCCGACGTGCTTGTCGGCATCGGCTTCACCGACGACATCGCCGTCCTCTCGGCCGCCTTCGCCATGGTCAACCGCCACATCCGCCCCAACCACTACGAAGCCGCCGACAAGGCGCTGCAAGACGCACCCGATCGGGTGCGGCCCGAGGATATGAAGACGGTGTAGGCCGGCTGTTCGCCGGCCCTCGCCCTGACAAAGCTCGCGGTTGAACAATAACGAAGTCCACTTTGGTCGCGGTCGGATGCCCAGCATCCCTCATTCCTGTGCCCAGACTTCGTCCGGGCGAGGTCACAGGAATCCAGTCGTTCAAGTCCTTGGACGGAAAGAGTCTTTTCACGACGCAGACGCGTCGTGGCTGGATTCCTGTCACAAGGACAGGAATGAGGGATTTCGAGGGTTCTGCCGCTAGAAACATCTTCGTCAGCAGTCTGAGGCCGGCTGTTTGCCGGCCCTTTCTTCACACTTGGCGCGCGCCTTTCAGCTGCGCCAGATATTCGCTGCGGGAAAACGGGTTTGGGCCCGATCGGCGGCGCACCGGCGCCGCGCCCCTCACCGGCCGATAGCCTGAAAGCTCCGTTTCCATCGTCCCGAGACCGCTTGTCAGCGATGGCAAAGCGCGCTGGATATCGTGGACGTTGATGGCCGCGATCGTTCCAGCCAGCATCATCATCTCTCCGCTGGCGACTGGCGGTTCGAGCGCGGCGTCGAGGCGCGTCAGCAGGCTTTGCACGCGTGGCAGCGCATCGGCGGGCATGTCGATCGTGATGCGGTCGATCGGCTCGCAGACTTCCGTTCCGGCGATCCGCAATGCCTGCGCCAGCACCAGAGGCGTCAGATTGCGATGGTCCGACGGAGTGCTCGTCGTCCATTTTCGGAGCCTTGTGATCTCGGTGATTGAAACCGAGGCGTTGATCACCTGCCAGCCATGAACGCCCTGGCCGAACGCTGTTTCGAGGGCTTCGTCGATCGCCTTGAAGGCGAATGGCGGTGCGGCGCCCGGCTCGACCTCGAAGATCAGCCTGTGCCGGCCTTCGCTGTCGCCGGGTTCGACGCGAAGCCCGATGGTCGCCAGAAACGGATCGGGCGCGTGCTCGATGGCGTTTCCGACGCCAAGTATGCGCTCGACATAGATCGGGGACGTGTCGAGGAAGCGCACGGAAAGGCCATACTCTGCTTTCAGTGTGTGCTCGATCACCTCCTTCTGAACCTCGCCATAGAGCGATATCGAAAGACCGTCCTCGCCGTCGCCCTGCCGCAGATTGATCAGCGGGTCCTGTTCCGAGAGCTGGGACAGGGCCTTCCACAGCGCAGGCGCATCCGCCTTGTCATACGGCACGATCGCAGCCTCCAGCATGGGCGGTGCGAACTGCCTTTGCGGGGCCGCAGCGCGGTCTCCGATCCAGTCACCGACCTTGATGTCGGAGAGACCTCTTACTCTGGCGATGTCGCCCGCCTGGGCCACATCGCTGCGTATTACCCGTCCTTCCGCGAAGATCTCGATATCGGTGACGCGGTTCTCTCTGTCAGCGATTGGGCCAGCGATCGGGATCCGGTCGCGAACGCGCAGGGCGCCCGACACCACACGAAGCAGCGCGAGCTTCTCTCCCGCCGCATTGCGCTCGACCTTGAAGACGGTTGCCGAGACCAGGCCATCCTTCGGCGGTATCGGTGCCGGAAGGAGATCGGTGATGCCGTCAATCAACTCCTCGATCCCGGCGCCTGTTATGGCCGAGCCAAAGTACACCGGGAAGATCAGGCCATGGGCGGTTTGCCGCGCCAGCCGTTCGCGTAGTGTACCGACCTCCACCGCGCGATCCTCCGCGAAGGCGGCGAGCAGGTCGTCGTCGCGCTCGGCCAGCGCCTGCAGCATGGCGGAGCGGAAGGCGCGGTCGCGCCAGGCGCCGGGGTCGAAGCGCGCGAGTGGCGTTCCCGACGCGCTGACGGATCC
>NZ_DDHH01000083.1:0-16084 GCF_002338015.1 Rhizobium sp. UBA1881 | reverse complement strand
AGCCCCTCCCCCTTGTGGGGAGGGGTTGGGGAGGGGTCTTACGACACCTCCCAGTGCATTTTCTCTCAATGCGCCAAAGCCTTGATCGCCGGATAAAGCGCACGATACCGGCCGTAAGCCTCCTCATACGCCCCGCTCAACGCAGCATCGGGCTCGATCGTCCCATCCGTTTCCGGCGGCGTGCACACCGCGACCGGATCAGCCCCGGTCGCCGCGATCAGGCCAAGCCGCGCGGCACCGAAGGCGGCGCCGAAGTCGCCGTCGGCGGGCAGGTCGACGGGAACGCCGAGTGCTGTGGCGATCGAGGCCAGCCAGTAGCGCGAGCGCGAGCCGCCGCCGATGGCGGTGACGCGGGCGATATCGGTGCCGGCAGAGCGAAGCGCCTCGAGATTGTCGCGGATCGCGAACGACACGCCTTCGAGCACCGCCTGGGTCAGCACCACGCGGCTGCTCTCATGCTCGAGCCCGATGAAGGCGCCGCGGATGACGGCGTCGTTGTGCGGGGTGCGCTCGCCGGAGAGGTAGGGAAGGAAGGTGACGCCCGATGGCGCCTTCAGCGTTTCGCCAAGCTCGGCGGTCAGCTCCGCCGCCGACTTCCCCGTCACATGCGAATGCCAGTTCAGCGCGTCGGTGGCCGAGAGAATGACGCCCATCTGGTGCCAGGTGTTGGGCAGCGCGTGGCAGAAGGCGTGAACGGCGCTCTCCGGCTTCGGCAGATAGGAACCGTTGGCGGCGAAGAGCACGCCCGACGTGCCGAGCGAGACGAAGGCCGCGCCATGGCTGACGGTGCCCATGCCGCAGGCGGATGCCGCATTGTCGCCCGCCCCGCCGGCAACGACGACGGAACCGGTGATGCCCCATTGCGAGGCGAGCTCGCCGCGCAGCTTGCCGCCCTCTTCCGTGCCTTCGACCAGATCAGGCATGTGCTTTTCATCGAGACCGGTCGCGGCCAGGAGCTCGGACGACCACTTGCGCTTGCCGGTATCGAGCCAGGACGTGCCGGCGGAATCCGACATTTCGGAAATGTGCTCGCCGGTCAGCCACAGGCGGAGATAATCCTTCGGCAAAAGCACCTTGGCGACCTTGGCGAAAATCTCCGGCTCGTGCTTGGCGACCCAGGCAAGCTTCGGCGCGGTGAAGCCCGGGAAAACGATGTTGCCGGTAAGCTTGCGGAACTTCGGATCGGCATCGAGTGCTGCCGCCTCGAGATAGCTGCGCGTATCGTTCCAGAGAATGCAGGGACGCAGCACCTTGTCGTCGGCATCGAGCAGCGTCGCGCCGTGCATCTGGCCGGAAAGGCCGATGCCCCTGACCGCGGCAAGCTCTTTCGGGTGCTTCGCCTTCAGCCCAGCGATCGCCTCCTCGGTGGCGCGCACCCAATGCGACGGCTCCTGCTCCGACCAGCCGGAATGCGGACGCGACACGTCGAGCGAACCATTGGCCGAGCCGATGATCTTCTGATCGCCATCGATCAGCATGGCTTTGACGCCGGAGGTTCCGAGATCGAGACCCAGATACATTTACTTCTCCCTTTGCCGTTACGGCAGATTGTCTTTTAAAAAGATGTCGAGACGGATGCGCTCCTGCGCGTCGATGACCGAGAGCCCGTCGGCCTTGGCCTTCAACACGCGGATGGCGCTACGCACCTCGTGGCCCGCATCCTGGTTCAAGATTGCGTCGATCGTACCGTCGAGAAGTGCTGCGCGCGTATGATCAGTCAGTTCGTGCGCGATGACGGTGAGCGCCCGGTCAACGGATTTCTCCTTCAGCGCCCGGATCAAGCCGCGATTGCCGGCGCCGAGGCTATAGACGCCGATGATGCCGTCGCGCTTGGAGAGCGCATCCGAAACCAGCATATGCGCCATATCAGGATCGTCGCGCCCCTCGATGACGGGCAAGATGGAGAGACCGGGAAACTCCTCGGCCATGACGGCGGCAAAACCCTCCAGCCGCTCGCGATGGTCGCGCACCAGCATGGAGCCGGCGAGAACCGCGACGTCACCCTTGGCGCCGCCGAGAAAACGGCCGAGCAGCCGCGCCGCTGTTCGCCCCGCCGCGATATTGTCGACGCCGGCATAATGATGACGCTGCGAGCCGGTGAGGTCGGACACGACGGTGACAACAGGAATGCCGTCCTGCACCAGCCGGTCGACCGCATTGCGAACCTCGGGCGCATCGGTCGCGACCAGCGCCACGCCGGCGGGCCGCTCGATGCGCAGCGTATCGAGTTCAGCAGCAAGGGCTGTGGGATCGAAGGCCGGAACCTCCAAGGTGCGGATATCGGTGCGCTCCACCGGCGAGCGCGCAACGGCGGCCATCACCTCGGCGTTCAGCCCGTGCATGAAGGAATTGTCGCTGGCCGGGACGATGAACACGAACGAATAAGTCCGCCCCTTCGCGAGATTGGCGGCGGCGACGTCGCGCACATAACCGATCTCGCGAATGGCGGTTTCGACCTTCTCGCGTGTCACGTGCCGAACGCCCGGGCGCTGGTTCAGCACCCTATCAACAGTCGCGAGGCTGACGCCCGCAGCTGCGGCAATATCGTGAACCGTAGGTCTCATCGCTCCTCCTGAAGAGACCTTTAGCGCCATTTCTGATGTACGTAAATCAGATTTTTCTGCGACGTGTTCTGCGTGTTGAAATGACTGCTATTTTTCGTGATCCCTCGCGATTTCGGCTTCGAGCCTGGCTGCCGGACGCTTCAGATCACGCGGCCTGCCGGCGACGCTTTCGATCGCCGCCACGGCCAAATCCCGCGCGACGTAATCCGACTTGTGACCCATGTTATGGATCATCAGCAGCCGTGCGCCCTTGATGGCGCGGGCAAGATGGCGCGCGTGGATATCAGGCGAGACGACGCTGTCGGTGTCGCCCGAAATGATCACCGTCGGTGCATGGATGCGGCCATAGCGCGGCGAATTGCGCTTCGTCCATTCCAGGAGATTGGCGACATCGATGGCGTTGTCGCGGAAAGCCTTCGGCCCAAGCGCCTGCAACGCACGCGCCTCCTTGATGTAGCCGGGCGGCCGAGGATTGGGCGCGAAAACCGAGCGCGTGGCGCTGTCGATCATAGCAAGCCCCACCGGCGGCACGACGATGGCGCTGAACAGCGCGCCGGTTACCGGCACCTTCGCGGCATCGTAATACCAGGCGATACCACCAGGCCACGGGTAGACGGCGGGCGACAGAAAGACGAGGCCGAGCACCCGGTCGGGATGCCTGAGCGCGAAGCTCGCCGCCACCGCGCCGCCGAAGGAATGGCTGACGATGATCGCCTTGTTGATACCGCGTTTCGTCATGACATCAGCGATGGCATCGGCCTGCCCGTCTGGAAATGCATTCTCCTGACCACCGCGATCCGAGCGCCCGTGGCCGGGACGATCGACGAACAGGAGATCGGCGCGCCCCTCCAACAGGTCGCGAAACGAAAAGACTGAATCGTAGAGATTGGCGCTGGCGCCGTGGATGAACACGATCGGCGGCAGATCCGGACGCCGCGCCTTGAGATAAAGGCTGTTCATCCTGTAGCCGCCGACATCGATGCGCGCCTCGTCGGCGGGCAGACTGGCGGCGAACACATGGTTTGCGGCGGCGGACAAGATAAGAGTGAGGAGTGCAGCGAATCTGGCGGAAGCTTTGAACATGAAGCGCGGTCGATCCCGATGATATCGCTGTACATACGCGAAAACGCCGACTTTGGTTTCCCAAGCCGGCGCCAGAATTCGTCGAAGCTGTCGTGAACCGTCAGTGGCCGCCGCCACCCCCGCCACCGCCTTGCGGCGGCGCCGGCTTGTCGATCAGCACGATGCCGAGGATCATCGCCACGAAAAGTCCGGTGAGGATGACGAAAATATCGCTGAACGACATCACCATCGCCTGCTTCGTCACCATGCCGACCATCTGCTTGATCGCAACGGCAGCGCCATCCATGCCATACGTGTCGAACTTCGACGCCATGTTGTTGATCTGGTCGCTCGCGACAGGATTACCCCAGTCCAGATGCTCGCGGATCCGCTGGTAGTGCACGTCCTGGCGGTTCGTCAGCACCGTGTTGATAACCGCAAGACCGACGGCGCCGCCGAGGTTACGCGTCAGGTTGAAGAGGCCGGACGCGCCGCGCATGCGCGCCGGCGGCATCGTGCCAAGCGCGATATTGTTGATCGGCACCATGCACATCATCAGGCCGAAGCCGCGCAGGATCTGCGGGATGAAGAGCTCGTAGAAGTCCCAATCCGTGGTCACGCCGGTCATGATCCAGGTACCGGCGGCGAAGCTCGCAAAGCCGAGCACCATCATCAGGCGCAGATCCATTTTCGCCGACAGCTTGCCGGCGATCGGCGCGGTGAAGAACATGGCGAGACCGGAAACGAACATGGTCTCGCCGATCATCAGCGAATCGTAGCCGCGGATGCGCCCGAGATAGAGCGGGTAGATATAGGTCAGACCGTAGAGGCCGATACCCATGACGAAGGAAAACAGCGAGCCGACCGCGAAGTTTCGGTTGCTGAACGCCCTGAGATCAACGACGGGAAAGTCCACCTTGAAGGCGCGGTAGAAGAAGACCACGCAGCCGATCGCCGACGCGATGGCGCCCATGGTGATGTGGCTGTCATTGAACCAGTCGTTCGAGTTGCCTTCTTCGAGCACATATTCCAGCGCGCCGAGGAAGACGCCCATGGAGACCAGGCCCCACCAGTCGAACTTCTTGAACAGCGAGAATTCCGGCTTGTCGAAATCGATGAAATTCCAGGTCACGATCGTGACGATGATACCGGGAATGATGTTGACGAGGAACAGCCAGTGCCAGGAGAAGGCGTGGCTGAGGTATCCACCGACCGTCGGGCCGATGGTCGGCGCCAGCGTCGCGATCAGGCCGATGATCGGCGAGACGATGCTGCGCTTGGAGGGCGGGAAGATGGTGAAGGCCGCGGCAAACACCGACGGGATCATGCCGCCGCCGATGAAGCCCTGGATCGCACGATAGACGATCATCTGGTCGATATTCGTCGCGGTCGCGCAGAGTGCACTGGCAGCCGTGAACCCTGCCGCCGAGAAGGCGAACAGATAGCGCGTAGAGATGATGCGCGCGAGCGTACCCGACAGCGGAATCATGATGACTTCCGCGATCAGGTACGACGTCTGCACCCAGCCGATTTCATCCGTGCCGGCGCTGAGCCCGGCCTGGATTTCGGCCAGCGACGCCGACACGATCTGAATGTCCAGGATGGACATGAACATCCCCACCACCATCGCGAAAAACGCGATGAGCTTGCGGGGGTCCATGGCGTCGGCTGCCGGCGCGGCCGGCATCGATCCTGCTGTTGTGCTCGCGGCCATCGGCCTACCTCGTCTATTACGTGGCCAGGTTAAGCGCGAAGCGCCTTACTTGGCGGCATCCGGCGCCGTGCGCGTGTCGACGTCGACAACGACGCTGAGGCCGGCGCGCAGGCGACCCGTGTCGAGCGCGTCCTGCGGCAGGGCGATGCGAACCGGTACGCGCTGGATGATCTTGGTGAAGTTGCCCGTCGCGTTTTCAGGCGGCAGCAGCGAGAACACCGAGCCCGATGCCGGCGAGATCGATTCCACCGTGCCGACGATCGCATGATCGTCATAGGCGTCGACATGGACATTGACCTTGGAGCCCGGAACCAGATGCTGGATCTGCGTTTCCTTGAAGTTGGCGTCGATATAGAGCTGGCGGACCGGAACGAGCGCCATCAGGCGCTGGCCGGGCGAAACCAGATCGCCTTCCTGAACTGAGCGGTTGCCGACGACGCCGTCATAAGGCGCCTTCAGAACCGTGAAGGACAGGTCGCGCGCGGCCTTGTCGCGGGCAAGCTCGAGCTGGCGGATCGTGCCTTCGGCTTCGCGGCGCTGTGCGTGCAACAGCGTCACATTGGCTTCCGCCGATGCGATCGCGGCGTCGCCACCGACGAGATTGGCCTTTGCCTGGTCGAGCGCGATGTTCGCGGTATCGAGCGATGCGGTCGTGCCGACCGACTTCGCCTGCAGTTCGCTGGCGCGGGTCTGGGTGATCTGCGCGCCGCGAACGGTAGCATCGAGCGCAACCTTCTGCGCCTTGGCCTGGTCGAGGCTCGCCTCGCCGCCGGCGATCTGCGCGTCGATGCGCTGCAGCGACAGCTTCTCGGTGTCGAGCGAGGCCTGCGCCTGCTCCAGCGCCAGCTTGTAGTCGCCGTCGTCGAGCGTCGCCAGGGTGTCGCCGACCTTGACCTGCTGGTTGGCGACGACGTTCACCTTGGCGACGTAGCCAGTGACCTTCGGAGAGATCGTGGCGATATCGCCTTCGATATAGGCGTCATCCGTCGAGATCATGAAACGGCCGACCGTGAACCACTGGTAGCCGAAATAGGCAGCGCCGGCGAGAAGGGCCAGCCCGAGGATCGGCAGCACGGGGCTGCGCTTCTTTTTCTTCTGCTCAGGTGCCGTCTCGACCGGGGCGGCCACGGTCTGCGGCGTGCGCGGAGCTTCCGCGGTGACTGCTTCCTGGGCCTCACCTTCTGCAGGCTTGCTGACAATCCTGGTGACATTGGCGTTCTGGCTAGACGACATGAGAGAATACCGGTAAATCGAGTAAAACTGATCGAACTGAACGGTTCGGTTTAGTTGACATAGAGCCTTTTTACGTTCATATCAAGATGTATCGAACCACCCGGTTCGATTTTGTTAACGAAACATTCGCATGTGCGAATATGGTTAAGGAGCTATGACAGACTTTTCCGACGTTTCCGTGGAGGAATCGACATCTGCAGGAGGCAGATGGGCAGCGGGCGAAGATCCCGCAAAACGCAAACAAATTCTCGACGGTGCCCGCCGCGCGTTCATGAAATACGGCTTCGACGCCGCCAGCATGAACGACATCACGCGCGAGGCCGGCGTTTCGAAGGGTACGCTCTACGTATACTTCGCCAACAAGGAAGAGCTGTTCGCCGCGATGATCGAAAGCGAACGCGCCGCCTTCGTTGCCGCGATGCGCACCACGCTTGCAGAGCGCGAGGACGTGGAAACCGGTCTCCATGATTTCGGCATGGATTTCATAGCCCATATGACCGATGAGAAGGTCATCAGCGCCATGCGCACCGTGCTCGGTGTGCGCGACCGCATGCCGGCGCTCTGTCAGCGCTTCTTTAACGGCCCGGAAAACCTGCGCACCATCCTGCGCGACTATCTCATTCGCTATGTCGAGGCCGGCCAGCTTCATATCGACGACATCGAACTTGCCGCCGCCCAGTTCCTCGATCTCTCCAGCGGCAGCTTCTTCAAGTTCCGCCTGTTTGGCAGCATGGAAAAGCCGCCATCGAAACAGGAAGCCGAGCGCGTCATCAATGGCGCCGTGCGCATGTTCATGGCGACCTATGGGGTCGCGAACAAAGGCTGATCTACGCCTGACATCCCCGGATCAGGACCGTTCCGGCACAGGAGCGGTTCCGCTTAAACGACCTGGGCCATGGAATAAAACCCCGCCGACTTTCGTATACTCCCTTGCGCGCTTTCCAAGACATGCTTGCCAAGCAGAGGCGCGCGATTACATTCGAGCGACCGCTAATGTGGCGCAAAGGGATATACATAGATGCAAGACATCATGATGCTCGTGCAGGACCCGGCCGCCTGGGTGGCCCTCGTCACCCTGGTGGTGATGGAAGTGGTCCTCGGGATCGACAATCTCATCTTCATTTCCATCCTCACCAACAAGCTTCCACCTGAAACCCGCGAAAAGGCCCGCAAGCTCGGCATCGGTCTGGCTCTGATCATGCGCCTGGCGTTGCTCGGCACCGTCGCCTGGATCGTCAAGCTGACGACGCCGGTCTTCGAAGTCTTCGGCCACGGCTTCTCCTGGAAGGACATGATCCTGATCGCCGGCGGTCTCTTCCTCCTCTGGAAGGCGACCAAGGAAATCCACCACACGGTGGACCCTGTCGACCATGAGAACGATGCGGCATCCGCTGCCGTCGTCGCGAGCTTCACCGCCGTCATCGGCCAGATCCTGGTCCTCGACCTGGTCTTCTCCGTCGACAGCATCATCACCGCCGTCGGCATGACGCCGCACCTGCCGATCATGGTGATCGCGGTCGTCGCCGCCGTCACCGTCATGCTGGTTGCCGCGACCCCGCTTGCCAACTTCATCGAGAAGAACCCGACCATCGTCATGCTGGCGCTCGGCTTCCTGATGATGATCGGCACGACGCTGATCGCCGAAGGCATGGGCTTCCACGTCCCCAAGGGCTACGTCTACGCCGCCATGGCCTTCTCGGCCCTCGTCGAGGTGCTCAACATGCTGGCCCGCAACGCCAAGAAGCGAAAGCGCGAGGCAAACAAGCAGAATACCCTGCACTAAAAACAAAACGGGCGCGGCCATCAGGCCGCGCCCGTTTTGCATCTGAGCCATCTTTCAGAGCATGTCGCCGAGCGTCCAGTGGTTCGCCCAGCGCGCGTCGATCTCGTCCTCGACATTTTGAAAGCGGATATCGGTCGAAAGCCGGATCCGGCCCTCGGCGCTGCGATTGGTGGTCGAGGCATGGATCATGTAGGGGCTGTGCAGAACCACGTCGCCCGCCTCGTAATCGGCGATCAGCCAGCGCGTATCGAAGCGCTCGGCCATCCCGGGCAGATCCTTCGACACCCAGCCGCCCTCGCTCATGTTCCTGTTATAAGCGCTGATCCGCTCTTCCGGAGTAAGGCCAACGCTCTTCTCCGCAAACGCCTCCTCCATCCTTTTGCCAATCGCGTGCGAGCCCTCGAGATAGACCAGCCCGCCCATGTCGACAGGCGTATCGCCGAGTGGGATCCAGGCCGTGACGATCCGGCTCGTTCCGCCGCGCAGATAGACGAGATCGTAATGCGCGGGCGTCGCCGTCGGCGTGCCGGGGCGCGTGAAGCGCATGATCTTGCGCTTGTGGAGATAAGAGATGCCGGAAAGGAACTGGTCCATGAACCGCGTCAACCGAGGCTGTGCGCAAAACCCCTTGTAAGCCGCCGAGCGCACCAGCGCCATCAGGATGCGGTCGGCCAGCTGCTTCTCGGGCTCGGCGCCAGATGCCAGCCCGAGCGCCGGATCGGACCCCGCCTCGATCAGCCCGGACCGCGCCAGATGCGAGAACACCCATCCGCGAAACGCCAGAACATCATCTCGTTTGAGGAACCCCTTCAGCCAGACATAGCCGTCCCGCTCATAGCGCTCGCGGATCGCTTCGAGCCCGACATCCGGATCCGTCGCCTCCAGCCTCCCCATGCGGCGCGGCGCACTCGACAGGCGCTTGCCGTCGGCGAACAGCTCGATCGCCGCCGCATTGCAGGATTGAACCGCTAGACTTGACATTTCGATCACCTCCCAAGCGAATACTGTGACGATTTATCGCCTGCCCCGGGGAGGAAGACCATGGACGGAAGAACGGGCTGGACTTTTCGCTTATGAGCGACACCACAATCGCGCTCTATCGCTCGCCACCATCAGGTGTCACCAGCCTGGCCGTCACAGGCTTCGGCCGCCAGCGCGTCACCAGCCGGCTCAAGAACCGCAGGTTACCGACACATGCCGTCGTGATGGTGGAGCGCGGGCACGGTTGGCTGCAGAGCGACAAGGCGGGAACGATCGAGATATCGGGCCCGGCGCTCTTCTGGCTTCCTGCTGGAATGGTGCACGGCTATGGCCCCGATCCGGGCGAAAGCTGGGACGAGCGCTGGGCGCTGTTTTCAGGCACCCTCGCCGACGAATGGCTCCGCCAGCGCCTGATCGACGAGGCAGCGCCAGTGATGCCGCTCGAAAACCCGCGCGAGATGCGACACCTCTTCGCCACGCTGCAGGACGAGTTCGCCGAAGACAATCTGCTCGGCCTCGCCGCATCGGCCGCGACGCTCTATCGGATCGTCGTCGAGGCCGCGCGACAGGCATCCCGCGCGACAGCGAGTGCCAGGACAGATACGACGATTGAGAGGGTGGTGGAAACGCTGGAGCAGCGGGCGTTCGAACCGGTCGACATGACCGCTCTCGCCTCTGAATTCGGCCTGTCGCCGGCGACGCTGCGCCGACGCTTTGCGGCCGCGACCGGGCTTTCGCCCAAGGCCTTCCAGCTGCGCCTGCGCATCGACCATGCCAAGCAGCTGCTGACGACGTCGGACCTTGCGATCGAGGCGATTGCGCGCGCGATCGGCCTCGACGACGCCTTTTATTTCTCACGGCTGTTCCAGGATCGCGAACGGTGCTCGCCGAGCGAATTTCGCCGTCGGCACCGTCGCGCCTGATAAAATCAGCCGGCCGCCAGTTCCTTGTCGATCGCCTGCACCAGCCGCTGGTCGTCGGCGGTCACATCGGGTGCGAAGCGCGCGACGACCTTGCCGTCGCGGCCGACCAGGAACTTCTCGAAGTTCCAGAGAACGCCCTTGTCGCCGGCTTCGGCGAGACCGCGATCGACCAGCTTCTCGCGCATCGGGCCTTCGCCCGTTGCCGGAAGGTCCATGCCCGTCAGTAGCTTGTAGAGCGGATGCTGGTCATCGCCCTTCACCGAAATCTTCGAGAAGATCGGGAATTTGACGTCATAGGTCAGCGTGCAGAACTCGACGATCTCGGCATCGGTGCCCGGCTCCTGGCCCTTGAAGTTGTTGGCCGGGAAGGCGGCGATCACAAAGCCGCGTTCGCGCTTGTCTTCGTAGAGCTTCTCCAGCCCTTCATACTGCGCCGTCAGCCCGCATTTCGAGGCGACGTTGACGACAAGCACGACCTTGCCCTTGTATTCGTTCAGCGTGGTCTCGCGGCCATCGGCGAGCTTTACCGGCACGCTCAAGATATCGGTCATAATCAATCTCCAACATGAAATACCGACGCGGAAGCTATACCCGCGCGCCCGTTTGTCCAGCGCGGAAATCGCCCGCTGGCAAAATCGCCCAAACCATCTAGTCTGGACGGAATGGCGCGGCCCCATGCAGAGGATCGGGCGGGAGGATCTGGATGTCTCGGGAAGTGTTTTTGGCAGCCTTCATCTGCGCCTGCCTGATCGCCGCCTCTATCGGCACCATGCTCAGCTATCACAAGCTGCCGAGCCACCACCGGCAGGAAGAGACCAACGCCGTCGTGCGGCTGGTCGCCAACATCTTCGTGGTCATGACCTCGCTGGTCTTCAGTCTGATGATCAACTCGGCGAAGAACACCTTCGAGGGCATCGACAGCAACGTCCATGCCTTCGCCACCGAAATCATCCTCTTCGACCAGACGCTTCGAACCTACGGGCTGGAAGCCAACGAAACCAAGCACAGGCTTTCCACCTACGTCGAAATCGCGCTTGGCAACGTGCCCCCATCCAGCGACCCGCTGGTCAAGGGCGACCCCGCCGCCGAGTTCGCCCTCAACGAAGTGGGCAACAGCCTGTCCCTTCTCACCCCTGATGATCCCGGCCATATCGCGCTCCTCAACAACGCCCGCCAGCAATACCAGCGGATCGTCGAGCAGCGCTGGGTTCTCGTTGAGCAATCCGAAGGCGTCATCCCGAGGCCGCTGATCGCCATGCTGGCGACATGGCTGATCCTGATCTTCGCGAGCTTCGGCTATCGCGCGCCGAAAAACATCATCGTCGTCTCGATGTTCGTCATCGCCGCCTTCCTGATCTCCGCTTCGATCTATCTGGTGCTCGACATGGATATCCCCTTCAACGGGCTCATCCAGATTTCCGACCTGCCGCTGCGCCGCGCGCTGGCCGAACTTCAACGCTGACGACAACCGGATGCGGAACCATATCGCCGCTCGATCGGTTTGGTCCGTATGAAGAGCACAGAAAAGAAAGCCCGCCGCGGCATGACGCGGTTCGTCGCCATCATCTTCACCGTCGCCGTGGTCATGGCCGTAGTCTATTATTTCGGCTTCACGCCCGGATCGGCCTGACGGCAATCACTTAGCCGGCTTGAAGATCCACTTCACGACATAGTCGCCGTTGCGCTTGGTCTTGATCTTGGTCTTGACCCTGACGGGACCACCGATGGCCTCCTCCGCCGCCTCGAATGCCTGGCGCGCCTGCGCCATGGCATCGTGATAGCTGGAGTTGTCGCGTCGCGGGCTGTCGGCGATCGCTTTCAACAGCGCGAGCGTATCAGGCGCCTTCTCATCCGGACGCTTGTTGCCAGCTGCGCCCTTGCGCGTCTCATTGCCCATGCTCACTCCTCGGCGGCGCCGTCCGCCCATCAGCGTCCATATACCGGCCTCGACCGAAATCTCAATGCGAACGATACCCAGCGGCTGCGCGCCGCATGAATTTTGCACGCCCTAAGCCATTGAAGTACATCGCGCGCGGCACAGTTATCCGCGAAGGCCGGGAAATCTCCCGGCATCCGATCTCTATTCCCGGAAACGCATGACAACACAGCAGATTCTCGCCTTCGGCGTCATTGGCCTGATGATGGCGGTCTTCATCTGGGACCGCTTTCGCTACGATCTCGTCGCCGGCTGCGCGCTGGTGCTGGCGATCGCCGTTGGCCTCGTGCCCTTCGACAAGGCCTTCTCCGGCTTCAGCGACGATATCGTCATCATCGTCGGCAGCGCGCTCGTCGTCAGCGCCGGCGTCGCCCGCTCCGGCATCGTCGATACCGCAATCAAGCGCTTCTTTCCCAATCTCGACACGCTGCATACCCAACTCGCGCTGTTGCTTATCGTCGTCGCCGTCCTCTCCGCCTTCATCAAGAACATCGGCGCGCTGGCGATCATGATCCCCGTCGCCTTCCAGTTCGCCCGCAAGAGCGGCAAGTCGCCCTCGCTCTACCTGATGCCGATGAGCTTCGCAGCCCTGCTCGGTGGTCTGATGACGCAGATCGGCACCTCGCCCAACATCGTCGTCTCGCGCCTGCGCGGCGAGATCACCGGCACGCCCTTCACCATGTTCGACTTCACCCCCGTCGGCGCCACGCTGGCGCTTGTCGGCGTCGTCTTCCTGATCTTCTTCCACTGGCTGGTCCCTGAGCGAAAGAATGAGAACCCCTCGCTCGAGGAAGCGCTCGACGCCAAGGCCTATTTCTCCGAAGCAACAGTCGCGGAGGAATCGACCGTCGAGGGCAAGCCACTCAGCGATCTCATCAAGCTCGGCGACGGCGACGCCGTGGCGACCGCCATCCTGCGCGGCCACACCCGCCTCTCGCCCTTCCCCGATGTGGCACTCAAAAGCGGCGACACGCTGCTGCTGGAGGGTAGCCCCGACGCGCTCGACCGCATCGTCTCCAATGCCAAGCTGAAGCTCTCCGGCAAGCCGATCGCCGATCCCGCCGAGCGCAACGACCTCATCTCGATCGAGGTGATCGTCGCCTCGGAATCACAGCTGGTCGGCTGGTCCGCGCGGCAGCTGTCGCTGTCGAACCGCCGCAGCGTCAATCTGCTCGCCGTCTCCCGCAAGGGCCACCGGCTGAACGAGCGGCTGAGCGAAGTGAGGCTGCGCGCCGGTGACGTGCTGGTGCTGCAGGGCAACCGCCGCAACCTTCCCGCCTTCCTGCAAGAATTCGCCTGCCTGCCGCTTGCCCAGCGCGACATCATGCTCGGCACCTCGCGTCGTGCCTATCTGCCGCTTCTGATCCTCCTCGCCGCCATGGCCGCGACCGCCACCGGCGTCGTCCCTGTCGCGACGTCCTTCTTCTGCGCCGCGCTCGCCATGGTCGTCTTCCGCGTCATCCCGCTGGTCGATGTCTACAAGGCGCTTGACGCCCCCATCCTGATCATGCTCGCGACGCTGATCCCGGTCTCCGACACATTGAGGACCACGGGAGGAAGCGAGCTGATTGCCGGCTGGCTCGGCCATCTCGCAGCCCAGATGCCGCACTACGGCGCGCTGGCACTGATCCTGATCACCGCCATGGCCGTCACGCCTTTCCTCAACAACGCCGCCACCGTTCTCGTTATGGCGCCCATTGCCGCGAGCTTCGCCCAGACGCTCGGCTACAAGCCCGACGCCTTCCTGATGGCTGTGGCGATCGGCGCCGGCTGCGATTTCCTGACGCCCATCGGCCACCAGTGCAACACGCTGGTCTTCGGTCCCGGCGGCTATCGCTTCAGCGATTACCCCCGCCTCGGCCTGCCGCTCTCCTTCCTGATCATCCTCGTCAGCGTGCCGCTGCTGCTCTGGGTCTGGCCAGTAACTTAAGAAGGCACTTGAGACTCGACGTGAGCGGCGTGCCGAACTGGCGCAACCGACGGCGCGGGCGGCATTTTCCTTGACGTGTGCAGCCGAATATGGCCTTAAAGCCAGCCAAACGGACAATTGGCCGGGCAAGCGGGCGAAATGCCCTTTTCCGGCCGGTTTCCTGATCCAGTTATCTGCATTCTTCAGGCCGAGCGTTGCTTTCCCTCAGAAAGCCGTCCGGCATTTATTTGACGGGCACATAAAATGACAGCTTCCGGCGTCCGCGTCCGCATTGCTCCCTCGCCAACCGGCGAGCCGCATGTCGGCACCGCATACATCGCACTCTTCAACTATCTCTTCGCCAAGAAGCACGGCGGCGAGTTCATCCTGCGTATCGAAGACACCGATGCCACGCGCTCGACGCCCGAATTCGAAACCAAGGTGCTCGACGCCTTGAAGTGGTGCGGCCTGGAATGGTCGGAAGGCCCCGATATCGGCGGCCCCTACGGCCCCTATCGCCAGTCCGACCGCAAGGAGATGTACCAGCCCTACGCCCAGGAACTGCTGGACAAGGGTCACGCCTTCCGCTGCTTCTGCACGCCCGAGCGCCTGACCGAAATGCGCGAGGCCCAGCGCGCCTCGGGCAAGCCGCCGAAGTATGACGGTCTCTGCCTGAAGTATTCCGCCGAGGAAGTCTCCGCCAAGCTGGCATCGGGCGAAAGCTCCGTCATCCGCATGAAGATCCCGACCGAGGGTTCCTGCGACTTCACCGACGGCGTCTACGGTGACGTCTCGATCCCGTGGGATTCGGTCGACATGCAGGTCCTGATCAAGGGCGACGGCATGCCGACCTATCACATGGCAAACGTCATCGACGACCATCTGATGAAGATCACCCACGTCGCGCGCGGCGAGGAGTGGCTGGCATCGGTGCCGAAGCACATCCTGCTCTACCGCTATTTCGAGTGGGAACAGCCTGTCTTCATGCATCTCTCGCTGATGAGAAATGCCGACAAGTCGAAGCTCTCGAAGCGCAAGAACCCGACCTCGATCAGCTATTACTCCGCGCTCGGCTATATCCCGGAAGCGCTGATGAACTTCCTCGGCCTGTTCTTCGTGCAGATCGCCGAAGGCGAGGAACTGCTCGACATCGAGGAACTGGCCGGCAAGTTCGACCCGGAAAACCTCTCAAAGGCTGGCGCCATCTTCGACATCCAGAAGCTCGACTGGCTGAACGGCCGGTGGATCCGCGAGAAGATGTCGGAAGAAGAGTTCCAGAGCCGCGTTCTCACCTGGGCGATGGAAAACGATCGCCTCAAGGCCGGCATGGCGCTGTCGCAGTCGCGCATCTCCAAGCTCGGCGAACTGCCGGAGCTGATGGGCTTCCTCCTGAAGTCGGACCTCAACCTCGATCCGTCCGCCTTCGCCAAGATCAAGTCGCCGCCGGAAGAGATTCTCGAGATCTTGAACACGGTGCAGCCGGATCTGGAAAAGATCCTCGAGTGGAACGTCGAATCCATCGAAGCCGAACTGCGCGCCATCGGCGACCGCATGGGCAAGAAGCTCAAGGTCATCGTCGCCCCGCTCTTCGTCGCCGTCTCCGGCTCGTCGCGCTCGCTGCCGCTGTTTGACAGTATGGCCATCCTCGGCCGCTCGGTCGTCCGCCAGCGCCTGAAACTGGCCGCCCAGGCCGTGGCCTCGCTGGTGGGACCGAAGTAATTTGACAAGAAAGTGCCGGCGTTAACGTCGGCATTCTGAAGTACCCCCCTCTGCCCTGCCGGGCATCTCCCCCACAAGTGGGGAGATCGACCAGCGGTCCGGTCTACGCCAAACAATGAGCGTAGACGATCGGGTGAGCCCAGCCAATCTCCCCCCTTGTGGGGGAGATGCCCGTCATGGCATAGTGGGGAATCCCCGCTCCGCCGCCCGCTTCTCACCAGCCGATCAACCGATCAAGCCGCAACCGCACCCTGCTTGCG
>NZ_DDHH01000128.1:0-8007 GCF_002338015.1 Rhizobium sp. UBA1881 | reverse complement strand
ACTGTCTGGTTAACAACACTATCAGCCTTTTCCCAAAACGACACGTCCCCCTGTAAAAAGAGGTTAATTTATCGTTAATTTCCAAAGCGTGACGTAATTTCCGTGGCGAGTGTTGCGCCTTCGTTACGGTAGCGTTCTTCTGCCATGATCGCCGCCGGTGTGCAATCAGTATAAACAGAGGCAAAGGTGCGGTATCCGCGATTGAACGCCGCCGTCAGTTTCTCTTTCCGTGCGGGCTCATCTTTCGCTTCAGAATCAAGCAGTTGCTGCATTCGCACCCGCCATTCCTCGCCGTTCTGAGCCTTGCAGAGCGTTCTCAGATAATGCACCGACCCGAGCACCTCAGCCAACCGGCCAAGCTTGTCGTCATAGGGAACGGTGACATCCTTCGGCGCGACCGGTTCGTCCGGCGCAACCGCTGTCGGCCCCTGCGCCGAGACAAATGTCGGTATCGCCGTGGAGACGCCAAGAACAACACAAAACAAAACGCGGCGAAGGGGAATCATGTGCGTATTGGACACCCTGAAGGTGACGGGGACAAGGTGCGGGGTTGCCTTTCCCCTTGCTTATTCCCCTTCCTCATGTCTGGGCGGCTGCCAGTCGTTCCGCACATTCGAGCACGCTTTGCGGCGTCGGCAGCCGGCGAATCTCATCGACCGTGAACCAGCCGAGCGCCACCGCATCGTCTGCCGCCACGGCAACCGAATCGGCATCTGCCTCGACGCGGAAAACGGAGAGAAAGAAGTGGCTGGTCAGGCGTCCGTCCGCGCCATGCTGTTTCAGATCATAGGTGGCGAAAATCTCGGGGTTGCGGGCACGGATACCCGTCTCCTCCGCGAACTCGCGCAAGGCGGTCTGATCAGGCGTTTCCCCAGGCTCCGCCCTGCCGCCCGGAAAGGCGTACATGTCCGCCGATGGCGGGTTGCGCCGGAGCACCAGCAAGAATCGCCCGTCTCGTTCGAGAATCGCGGAAGATGCAGCTGTCGGATTGGAAGTCATCAAAAATGCCGTTTGTTGCTTGCCGGTGATCGCCGTCGCGTGCCTATCTCACTCAGGAAAACAATCTGATCCAAGCGATTCGAAGGCACGTGCCGTGACTTATATCATCTACGCCGCTGCGGCCCTCTTCGAGATTGCCGGTTGCTTCGCTTTCTGGGCGTGGCTGCGCATGGAAAAGCCGGTCTGGTGGCTGGCGCCCGGCATGGTGTCGCTGGCCCTGTTCGCCTGGCTCCTGACGCTGGTGCCGAGCGAAGCGGCGGGCCGCACCTTCGCGGCCTATGGCGGCATCTATATCGTCGCCTCGCTGATCTGGCTCTGGCTTGTCGAACACCGCGTGCCTGACAGATGGGACATCAGCGGCGCTATTGTTTGCCTCGCGGGCACGGCGATCATCCTCTTCGCGCCGAGAGGCTGATCCGACGGGACCATACCTGGCCGGTCCCTTGACCCTGAAAGGGCAGGGTGCAAATAGATTGGCATGTGTGGACGCTACGCCCTGACCATTTCCCCCGAGGAGCTGAAGGAAGTTCTGGGTATCCTTGACCTCGAGGATTTCCCCGCGCGCTTCAACATCGCGCCGACCCAGCCGATCCTGGTGGTTGTTTCAGGCGAGGGACAGGAGAGGGGAAGCAACCTGCCGGACCGACGCGCGCTCCTCGTGCGCTGGGGGTTTACGCCCGGCTGGGTGAAGGATCCCAAGGCGTTTCCGCTTCTAATCAACGCCCGCTCGGAAACGGCGATCGGCAAGGCATCGTTCCGCGCCGCCATGCGCCATCGCCGCGTGCTTGTTCCCGCCTCCGGCTTCTACGAGTGGCATCGTCCTTCGAAGCAGAGCGGCGAGAAATCGCAGGCCTACTGGATCAAGCCGCGCCACGGCGGCGTGGTCGCTTTTGCCGGGTTGATGGAAACATGGTCCTCGGCCGATGGCTCGGAAGTGGATACCGGCGCGATCCTCACGACCGCAGCCAATGCCTCCATTCGTCCCATTCACGACCGCATGCCTGTCGTCATCAAGCCCGAGGACTTCACCCGTTGGCTCGATTGCAAGACCCAGGAACCGCGCGAGGTGGCCGATCTCATGCGGCCGGTCGAGGAGGATTTCTTCGAGGCGATCCCGGTCTCCGACAAGGTCAACAAGGTGGCCAATATGGGGGAGGACCTGCAGACCCCGGTGCCGCTGGAAAAGCCGCTGCCGCCCGCTGACAAGAAAAAGCCGGATGACGGCCAGCTCAGCTTCTTCTGATTCTGTATTCCCACCGCAGTCACATCCGGAAAATCACATGTTCTCCATCTCGGCCGCGCTCTCCGGCCTCTTCCTCGGCGCTTCCCTCATCATCGCCATCGGCGCCCAGAATGCCTTCATTCTCAGGCAGGGGCTGCTGCGTTCGCATGTCTTCATCCTGTGCCTGATCTGCGCGCTATCGGATGCGCTGCTGATTGCAGCAGGCGTCGCCGGTCTCGGCACGCTCGTCTCGCAATCGCCGACGCTGATCACCGCCGTCAGCCTCGGCGGCATGCTGTTTCTCGGCACTTACTCGTTCATGGCATTCCGGCGCGCGCTGCATCCCGGCGCCATCGAGGCGGGAACGCCGGAGCCACTGGGGCTGAAGGCGGCGGTGGCCACGTGCCTCGCCTTCACCTTCCTCAACCCGCACGTCTATCTCGACACGGTCGTGCTGCTCGGCAGCCTGTCGGCCGCCTATCACGGCGCGGATCGCCTGGCTTACGGCCTCGGGGCCGCGGCTGCGTCATTCATCTGGTTTTTTGGTCTGGGCTACGGTGCGCGTCTGCTGCAACCGGTCTTTGCCAAACCCGCCGCATGGCGGGTTCTCGACGTGCTCATCGGCATCGTCATGGCGCTTCTGGCCATCAGCCTCGGCGCCCGGGTCCTGACGTCGTGATCAGGCGATCTTCTTGGCGAGCGTCGGCTTCTTCAGCATCAGCGCTGCGGCCAGAACAGCCTTCAGGCCGAGCGGGCGGTAGTGCGCGCTGAGATCGGTCTTTGCAGGCTGTTCCACATTCGTCTTCTTCGGGGTCACGTTACTCTCCTTAACTTCTGTCCCTAGACTCTTATATTTATTGCTCTTTTGCCGGAAATAGCGACAAAATGGAGGCAAGACACATCATGATTTGTGTCGCCAAACCATAATTCGCGAGCCTTGAGCGGAGCGGGACAGGTCAGGATTGTTGGAGAATCGTCAGATGTGACGGCCGATATCGTCTTCGCCGACACCCGGCTCTTCGATCGTCAGCGTCCCGTATTTGCGCTTCCATTTGCGCGCGCCGAAAGGCAGCGTGCAGAGGTAGACCACGGCGGTGAGCGACATCACTTCCCAGGTGAAGCTAGACAGCATGGCGACATAAAGCACCACGCCAAGCATCATCGGCAGCACCAGATCGCGCCGAAGCTTGGTGCCCTCGGATTTGCCCGACCAGACCGGCAGACGGCTGATCAGAAGGAAGGCGATGAGCACCGTGTAGGCGGCCGAGAGATAGCCGAAGGTCTTGTCCGTGGTCATCCCGAGGAAGCCGAGATAGACGGGCAGAAGCACCAGCATGGCGCCCGCCGGTGCCGGCACGCCGACGAAATATTCCGACTGCCAGCTGGCCTTGTTTTCGCGCTCCGACATGACGTTGAAGCGCGCCAGGCGCAGGCCGGCAGCGATGGCATAGATGAGAGCCGCGATCCAGCCGAGCGAACGCGCCTGATCCAGCGCGAAGACATAGACGACGAGCGCTGGCGCCACGCCGAAATTGACGATGTCGGCCAGCGAATCCATCTGCGCGCCGAACTTCGACGTCGCCTTCATCAGCCGCGCGACGCGCCCGTCGATACCATCGAGGAAGGCGGCGACGAGCACCATGCCGACGGCAAGCTCGTAGCGGTTTTCGAAGGCGAGCCGAATGCCCGTCAGGCCGGCGCAAATCGCCAGGATAGTGATCAGGTTGGGAACGACCAGCCGCAAAGGGATCTCGCGAAGCCGTGGACCGCGACCCGAATCATCGGGCGGACCGTTGGGTTCGAAAGGCGGGAAGGGCGTTTCCATGATCGCGCTCCTAGTGGTTCTCAGGCGCGGCGGCTGACGACGGGGCCCTTGGCGGAGCCGAATTCGGCCAGCACCGTTTCACCCGCGATCGCCGTCTGGCCGAGCGTGACGCGCGGCTGCGCACCCTCGGGAAGAAAGACGTCGAGGCGTGAGCCGAAGCGGATCAGGCCGAAGCGCTCGCCGGCGTCCAGCGGTTCGTTGGCATTGGCCCAGCAGAGAATGCGGCGCGCCACGAGGCCGGCGATCTGCACCACGCCGATCTGGCCATGGGCGGTCTCGATGACGAGGCCGTTGCGCTCGTTGTCTTCGCTGGCCTTGTCGAGCTCGGCGTTGACGAAGCTTCCCGAGCGGTAATTGACGCTGATGATGCGGCCGCGCATCGGCGCGCGGTTCACATGGCAGTTGAAGACGTTCATGAAGAC
Organism: Rhizobium sp. UBA1881; assembly: GCF_002338015.1. Taxonomy (NCBI): domain Bacteria; kingdom Pseudomonadati; phylum Pseudomonadota; class Alphaproteobacteria; order Hyphomicrobiales; family Rhizobiaceae; genus Rhizobium; species Rhizobium sp. UBA1881. The sequence continues at coordinate 3,539 of NZ_DDHH01000128.1, read as the reverse complement.
GGAGATGCGCAGCATCGGTGCCGAGCCGAGGTTCAACTCCGCCGGCGGCACGACCAACTGCACGGACGATACCTTGCCGTCCGCGGGCGAGATCACCAGATCGTCGTCCTGCGGCGTCATGCGCTCCGGATCACGGAAGAAATAGGCGCACCACAGCGTCAGGATCAGGCCGATCCAGAACAGCGGCTTGAAGATCCAGCCGAGAATGAGGGAGGCGACGAAGAAGGCCGCGATGAAGGGATAACCTTCCTTGTGCACCGGAACGATCGTGTTGCGTACCGTATTGAACAAGCTCATGTATGCCGCTCTCCTAGCGTTTTCGTCTCCGCTGGTTACAGGGAAACACTCCTGGGGGCAATGCCGATGCCCTCTCATGCACATCTAAGCTTGCTGATGGACAGCAAGCGTTTGTAGGCTCAGGTGGCCGGCGCCAGCCGGTTGACCACGCCGAGATCGTCGTTCTCGCGCACCTGCTTCAGATGTTCCTCGGCTTGTGTGGCCTCGCGCTGGCGGTTCCACATCGAAGCGTAGAGGCCGTTCTTCAGCAACAGCTCCGCATGCGTGCCGCGCTCGGCGATCTCGCCGGCCTTCAGAACGATGATCTCGTCGGCACCGATCACGGTTGAAAGACGGTGCGCGATGACAAGCGTCGTGCGGTTCTTGGAGACGACGTCGAGCGCGGTCTGGATCTCGCGTTCCGTCGTGGTGTCGAGCGCCGATGTCGCCTCGTCGAGGATGAGGATTGGCGGGGCCTTCAGGATCGTGCGGGCAATGGCCACGCGCTGCTTCTCGCCGCCCGAAAGCTTCAACCCGCGCTCGCCGACCATGGTGTTGAAGCCTTCCGGCAGAAGGTCGATGAAGTGGGCGATCTGCGCGATCTCGGCCGCCGTCTTGACCTCGGCTTCGGTGGCCGACGGCCGGCCGTAGCGGATGTTGTAGGCAACGGTGTCGTTGAAGAGCACGGTGTCCTGCGGCACCATGCCGATCGCGGTGCGCAGGCTCTTCTGCGTGACCCCACGCACATCCTGACCATCGACGGTGATGGAGCCGCTTTGGATGTCATAGAAGCGATAGAGCAGCCGCGACATGGTCGACTTGCCGGCCCCTGAAGGTCCGACGATCGCTACCGTCTTGCCGGCCGGCACGTCGAACGAGATCCCCTTCAGGATCGGGCGGGCCGGATCATAGGCGAAATGCACGTCCTTGAACGAGATGGCGCCCTGCTCGATGTTCAGCGGCTTGGCATCCGGTGCATCCTTCACCTCGGCCTGTACTTCGAGCAGGTCGAACATCTGCTCGATATCGGTCAGCCCCTGGCGGATTTCGCGGTAGACGAAGCCGATGAAGTTGAGCGGCACCGAGAGCTGCAGCAGCATGGCGTTGACGAAGACGAAGTCGCCGACGGTCTGTTCGCCGCGCTGCACGGCCAGCGCCGAGAGAATGAGCATGACGGTCGTGCCGACGCCGAAGATCACGCCCTGGCCGAAGTTGAGCCAGCCGAGCGAGGTCCACACGCTGGTCGCAGCCTTCTCGTAACGCTCCATCGAGGTATCGAAGCGCTTGGCTTCCATGTCCTCGTTGCCGAAATATTTGACGGTTTCGAAGTTCAGAAGCGAATCGATCGCCTTGGTATTGGCGTCCGTATCGCTGTCGTTCATCGTCTTGCGGATGGAGATGCGCCAGTCGCTGGCCCGGATGGTGAACCAGATATAGGCCCAGACGGTGAAGGCGGTGACCGCGAGGTAGGAGAAGCCGTAGCCCCACCAGAAGATGATGGCAGTGAGCAGGAACTCGATCAGCGTGGGCACCGAGTTCAGGATCGTGAAGCGCACGATCGTCTCGATGCCCTTCGTGCCGCGCTCGATGATCCGCGACAGACCGCCCGTCTTGCGCTCCAGATGAAAGCGCAGCGACAACTCGTGCATGTGTACGAAGGTCTTGTAGGCAAGCTGGCGCACCGCGTACTGGCCGACGCTGGCAAACAGCGCGTCGCGCAGCTGGTTCAGGCCGAGCTGGATCAGCCGGGTGAGGTTATAGGCGATGACGAGCGCGATGGCGCCAACGAGGAGGTCAGGCACCTTGCCGGCAAGGTCAGACTTGCCGTTCAGCGCATCCGTCGACCACTTGAAAAAGTAAGGCACGAGCAGCAGCACGAACTTCGATATGAGCAGGTAGACCGATGCCCAGACGACCCGCATCTTCAGATCGCCGCGCCCCGTCGGCCACATGTAGGGCCAGAGGTTGAAAAGGGTCCGCAACAGATTGGAGTCTGAAACTGTCTTGCCGTTTGCCATGCATGTCTCCGGCCCGCGTCAGGCCCTGGAAGTGTGGTGTTGTCGGCAAAGAGGGGAAGGGCGAGCGTAGGGGCCGCCGCCTGACATGATCGCCGTCAACGCCAAATAGGGTTGCGGGCGGAGCAATACAACATAAGAAGATCAAAGGAAAAGAGAGGCCGGCGATCATATCGATGCCGGCCCCTGTATTCTTGTCTGTCCTAGAGATGCTCGCCCGACATGCGCTTGCGGTGCATCTCTTCCGCGTTGGGCAAAGCGTCCTTCGGAAGGCCGAAAACCTGACCCGGCAGAATGCGATCCGGATTGACGATCTTGTCCTCATTGGCGACGTAGATCGTCGTGTAGCGCACGCCGGCGCCATAGATGCGGCGCGAGATCTGCCACAGCGTATCGCCACGGCGGATGATCACGGTTTCCTTGCTTTCCTGCAGCGGCGCCTGCTCGATGGTCGCTGGACCGGCATCGCCGCTCGCAACCTCGTTTGCGGGGGCAGCCGGTGCCGCGGGTGCAGCCGGAGGCGCCGTCAGATCGGCGACCATCTGGCCGAGCTTGGCGAGTGCGGCGCCGACCGAGCTCGCGTCGCGTGGCAGCGATTGCAGCAGCTTCAGCGCATCGCTTGCCTTCATCGAAGCCGTGGTGACACGCTCCTTGAAGTCGGCGGTCGCATCGGCAGCGGCCCGGAAATCGACGATCGACTTCAGCGCGAACTCGTTGGCCGAGCGGGCGGCTGCGAGCTGCTCGTTGCCGGGAACCTTGCCGTCGCTGAACAAGCCGCTCAGAAGCGCGAACGCCTTGGCCGCATCGTTCTTCAGCTTCCCGAGCGCGCCTTCGTCGAGCGAGATCATCGGCGTCGTTGCGTTGCCGGTGGAAGTGCCTGACTGCGCCGCCACGGTAACCTGGTTGCCTTCAGGGCGGTTGAAGTTGACCGAAGCGCGAACCAGAACCTTGCCGGCAGCATCGACGACGTCGACGCGGATCTTGTGATCGCCGACCGCAAGCGGCATCACGCCGTCGATGACGAAGTGGCCATCAGCGCCGGCCTTGGCCTTGCCGATCAGCTTGTCGTCGGCGTAGCCGAACACATTGGCCTGAGGCTTCGCGGTGCCGGCGACGAATATCTTGTCGCCTTCGATTTCGACGGCATTGACCCGGACGTCAGCCGGCGCGGCTGCCGCTGCCGGCGCGGTTGCCGTCTCCGCTGTCGCGGGAGCCTGTGCCTGCGGCGCTGCCGAGGCCTGGTCGGTC
>NZ_DDHH01000023.1:655-7184 GCF_002338015.1 Rhizobium sp. UBA1881 | reverse complement strand
CAAACTTACTCTTTGCCATTTGAATGCTTCCTGTGAACGAAATGGATGACCCCGGCGAACCGGTTTAGTGCCGCCGTTTAAGGCTTTCGGCGGAATTGCGCAAGACTTAATTGCGGACGCTATTCCGCACTGCCGCCGCATATGGGAATGAAGCATTCGATCGGCAATATAGAAGTGTGACGACACGCGCGCGTTTTCACCATAAACCGCCACAAGCGATTGATGCTGTGATATTACTTGCCCTGCCGGAGCCACGCCGGCGATCGCTTGGGGGAGAGCACGGCATGGAACCGAAGGACATCGCGAAACGATCGGCCGGCAATTTCCTGATCTTTGCCGGCTGCGCATTCATATTGTGGATATTGGCGGCCGCGATCGACTGGATCGCGCAGGTCGTGCGGCTCTCGACGCCCGAGCGGCTGCCGGCGTTGGCAGCCTCCATCGTCAGCTCATCGACACTGCAGGCGATCGTCGCCATATGGCTGCTGACGGCGGCTGTCGCCATCGCATTTCCACGCGTTCTCAGGCCGCTATCGACCACGACGACGCTGATGTTCGATGTCGGCTACGGCATCCTCGGCGCGCTGACAGGATTCGGCATCGCGATCGGGCTCTTCGGCGGCGGGTGGTCGATCCTGTTGCGCGCACTCATCTATAGCGCCGTCATCGCCGTCGGCTATGTCGCCGTGCGCAAATGGCTGTCGCGCGACGAATTCACGATGGATGGGCGTACGCGCTGGATGGCGGCCGGCATCATCGCGCTCGCCTCCCCTTTCGTCTTGCTGTGGGGTTGAGATCGGGCACAGTGCATCAGTGCGATACGGTAACGCAAACAAACGCTTGCGCGCTGTGGGTAACGTTTGATTTCGACTTGAAATGGAGCGGGTAGCGGGAATCGAACCCGCGTATTCAGCTTGGAAGGCTGCTGCTCTACCATTGAGCTATACCCGCGGGGTTTGGTCCGATCCGAGGACGAATGGTGGAGAGAGTTGGATTTGAACCAACGTAGGCTGAGCCAACGGATTTACAGTCCGTCCCCTTTAACCACTCGGGCATCTCTCCAGTTTTTCGTCCGGATCGTTAGACCAAGTCTGCTAGACTTTCGAAGCGTTGCCGCCCCTCGGTCTGCGCCGCGTATATGACGGGCCGAGTTGCCTATGTCAACACGATGACGATGGAAAATATGCGAAAAATGTCATCGGCGATGGAAAGCCCCTGTGGACAAAGAAATCCTATGCGGAAAGAAATGCCACCGCTATAAAGCGGCATGAGCAAAGACAACAAATCCGGGGGCACGTCCTCCGACGAAAAATCCGCCAAGGATACGCACTACGCTAACCTGCGTCGTGCGCATCGCGATAACAAGCGCGAACGCGGCGAAATTCCAACTCCTGGCTTCCAGAAGCGCAAGCGTGGCGGCGATGACTGGAAGCCGCCGGCGCTGGCGCCAGACCAGGTCCATCTCTATGGCCTGCACACGGTGCGCGCCGCGCTCGAGAATAAAGAGCGCAAGAAGATAAAGCTGTCGGTGACCCCGAACGCGCTTGCGCGCCTTGAGATCGATGTCGAGAAACTCGGCATACCGTACGAGATGGTTTCGCCGCAGGATCTCGACAAGGTGCTTGGCCCCGATGCCATCCACCAGGGCGTGATGCTGGAAACGCGTCCCCTGCCCGTGCGCCGCCTCGAAGCACTGAAGGACAGCCCGCTGATCCTGGTGCTCGACCAGGTGACCGATCCGCACAATGTTGGCGCCATCATGCGCTCGGCCGTCGCCTTCAATGCCGGTGCGCTGATCACGACGCAGCGCCACAGCCCGACCGAATCGGGCGTGCTTGCCAAATCCGCCTCCGGCGCGCTGGAACTGATCCCTTATATCCAGATCACCAATCTCGCTGACGCGCTTGGCGAACTGCACAAGCTCGGCTTCGTCACCATCGGCCTTGATTCGGAAGGCCCGGCTCCGCTCGAGGGTACCTTCTCCGGCGACAAGGTCGCGCTGGTGCTTGGCGCCGAAGGCAAGGGATTGCGCCAGAAGACGCGCGAGACCGTGAATGCGCTGGCGCGGCTCGATATGCCCGGCGAGATCAAGTCGCTCAACGTGTCCAACGCAGCCGCGATCGCGCTCTACGCGGCGCGCATTCATCTGAAGGGCTGACAGGCTCACGAACGGGCCACCGTGCCGAAAGATACCGCTGCTGATGCTCGACCGCCTCGGTTTTGACGTCTGCAGCGGCTATCATGCAGCAATGCTCCGACCAACAAGGAGAAGCATCCGACATGGCAGTTCGTCCCCTCATCATCGGCATTCTCTTCATCGGCATCCTCGTCGCCATCATTCTCAGCATCGGCTGGATCGACAAGACGCAGCCCGTGCATCAACCCGACCCGCTCGCTCCCACAGCTCCCGGCACCAATCCCACGACGACAGCACCGCCGCCGGCGCAATAGCCGCGACGCCCGATCCGGAACCCAATTGCCTTATTTGCGTTTCTTCCTCGTTCAAAAGGAGAAATCGCGTGCGAATAATGATCGCTGTCATCGCTTTTATGGTTGTTTCGGTTCTCAGCATCGCTGCCATGCCGTCTTCCGGCGATGGCATGGGCGAGAATGGCGGCCACCTGCAATCGACTGTTCGGCAGACCACTCCAAACTAGCCTGCGTACGGCCTGTTGAAATCACTAAGCGAAATCAAATCGTGGCCGATTTTCCTTTACAGAGCAGCAAAATCTGCTAATTGGCGGGCGTTGCCCTTGTAGCTCAGTTGGTAGAGCACCTGATTTGTAATCAGGGGGTCGCGGGTTCGAACCCTGCCGGGGGCACCACAATTCTTCGAAGGAATCGATTGTTGCCACACCGACGGGCCTCGGTAGACGAGATGCTCGCGTTGCAACATTTGGTTCCTATTGCCCTTGGTTTCCCAGGGTTCCCCTGCATTCACGGCTGATCCGTGCAACATGCCAAGAGGTTATTGAAATGGCTGAACTCACCCCGGCGCAGATCGCGGGACTTAAACTCGCCCGTGACGGCGATCTCTATCCGCAGGCCGCCGGCAAGTGGACGCATGAGAACGCAACCGTGACCTATGCGAAAACGGACCGCTGGAAAGAGCGCCCGCAGAAGATCAAGACGGTGACCGCGAAGACGCTTGTGGACCTCTGCGAGCACGGCTTCCTGGAGCGCCGCAATCTCACCGACGATGGCACCACCGATACCTATGGCATCACCATGGGCGGAAAGATCTGGCTGCTTCAGAACAAGTAAGGCGCTGTCGCCGAGCCGACGGGCCACAGACGCGCGTCGACCAAGGTCCGTTCGAAACCGATCATAGACAGGGGGCGCCATGACATTGGCGCCCTTCTGCCCTCTCCCCACCTATGCAGAGAGTAGTCCCGGCGAACAGCTGCGACCTTTAAATGCCTTGTCGTGCCAGCCCATTATCATTTAGCTAGGCGGACTTTATCAAAGGGCATTGCATGAGCGTATCCTTTCAAACCCTCTGTTTTCTGGCTTCCCCTACCGCTGAGGCGCTGGCGGCGCGCGATGAACTGATTCGCCTTTACGGCGATGTGCCCGCCAAGGATGCCGATGTGATCGTGGCGCTCGGCGGCGACGGCTTCATGCTGCAGACGCTGCACAGCACGATGAACTCCGGCAGGCTCGTCTATGGGATGAACCGGGGCTCCGTCGGTTTTCTGATGAACGAGTACCGCACCGACGCGTTGCGCGAGCGGATCAATGCCGCCGTCGAGAACACGTTTCGGCCGCTGAGGATGACGACCACGAATGCCGATGGGACGAGCGATACCGCGCTAGCCATCAACGAGGTCTCGCTCTTCCGCCAATCCTATCAGGCCGCCAAGCTCAGGGTCGAAGTCGATGGCGTCGTACGGCTTGAGGAACTGATCTGCGACGGCCTGATGGTGGCAACGCCGGCCGGTTCGACGGCCTACAATCTTTCTGCGCATGGTCCGATCCTGCCGCTCGACGCACCGCTTCTGGCGATGACGCCGGTGAGCGCGTTTCGTCCCCGCCGCTGGCGCGGGGCGTTGTTGCCGAACAAGGTGACCGTGGACATTCATATTCTCGAATCGGAAAAGCGGCCGGTGAATGCGGTTGCGGATAACTCCGAGGTCAAATCGGTACTGCATGTGCGCATCGCTCAGTCCGAGCACATGACGGCCCGCATCCTCTCCGATCCCGACCGTTCCTGGTCCGACCGTATTCTATCCGAGCAATTCGAGGATTGAGGCGATGAAGCGTTTCGGACTGACAGCCTGCGCGCTGCTGATCGCCGCAATTCCGCTTGCTGCGCAGGCGACAGATGCCACCGATCCCGTATTGCCCGCGAGCATCACATTTGCCACGAGCACGGGTTACTGGGCCGACGACGGCAATGCGCCGGCGGTGACGCGCCCGCCGGTTGCCGCCACCCCGAACGCGCCAGCGACGGCAACGCCCGCCGCGCCAAGCCAACCCCGCCACGGCTATTACAAGCTGTTTGCGGTTCGCCAGGCCGATCGCACCGCCAAGGTCTATCTGCAGCAGATCGCGCAGACCGAGACCGGGCCCGAAATCGTCTCAACGGTCGAGGTTCAGGAGCTGAACGATCTCAATCCCTATGTGACGGATATTCGCCCTGAAAATTCGACCGGTCGGTTGAACGAGCCAGGGCTGTTCGCGATGGTTTATCTGAAGACCGATCCGGATGGCGACGCGAATAGCTGGACCGTCATCATCGATGAGTTCGGCGATATCAGCGTCGAGAAGTCGGGACATTAAAGCCCGTCGCGCTTCGAAAGACGCACAGCCAGAATCAGAAAAGGCCCCTACTGGGGCCTTTTCGATGTCATCTCACCAAGATCGATCAGTCGACGTCGTCGACCACGGCATCCGCCTTGCCGCTGATGCGGTGGGCGAGCGCTGCTTCCATGAACTCGTCGAGCTCGCCATCCAGCACGTCGTCGGGCGCAGTGCTGGTAACGCCGGTGCGCAGGTCCTTGACCATCTGGTAGGGCTGCAGGACGTAGGAACGGATCTGGTGGCCCCAGCCGATATCGGACTTGGAGGCCGCTTCGGCGTTGGCCGCGTCTTCGCGCTTCTTCAGTTCCGCTTCGTAGAGACGTGCGCGCAGCATGTCCCAGGCCTTGGCACGGTTCTTGTGCTGCGAGCGTTCCTGCTGGCACTGCACCACGATGCCCGAGGGCATGTGGGTGATGCGGACAGCCGAGTCGGTCGTGTTGACGTGCTGACCACCGGCGCCCGAGGAGCGATAGGTGTCGATACGGCAGTCGCTTTCGTTGATGTCGATCTGGATCGAGTCGTCGACGACCGGGTAGACCCAGATGGACGAGAACGAGGTGTGACGGCGCGCGTTGCTGTCATAGGGCGAGATGCGGACCAGGCGATGAACGCCCGATTCGGTCTTCAGCCAGCCGTAGGCATTGTGGCCCTTGACGAGCAGCGTCGCGGACTTGATGCCGGCTTCTTCGCCATCGTGGACTTCGAGCAGTTCAACCTTGAACTTCGAGCGTTCGGCCCAGCGGGTATACATGCGCAGCAGCATGTTCGCCCAGTCCTGGCTTTCTGTGCCGCCGGCGCCGGAGTGAACTTCGAGATAGGTGTCGTTGCTGTCGGCTTCGCCAGACAACATCGCTTCAACCTGCTGGCGCGCGGCTTCGGCCTTGAGTGCCTTCAGCGCGTCTTCGGCTTCCTTGACGATGGCTTCATCGCCCTCGTCCTCGCCCATCTCGATGAGCTCGATATTGTCTTTGATCTGCTGTTCGAAGCGACGAACGCCGCTGATGCCGTCATCGAGCTGCTGGCGCTCGCGCATCAGCTTCTGTGCTTCGGTGGCATCGTTCCAGAGGTTCGGGTCCTCTGCCTTGTTGTTCAACCAGTCCAGTCGTCTTATCGCCTGATCCCAGTCAAAGATGCCTCCTCAGCAGGGTGATAGCCTGCTTGGTTTCATCGACTACGTTCTGGATTTCCGCTCGCATTGTCCCGCTTCTTTGCGTTGTCTTCAAAAGTCGTCCGTCAAATAGTTGTGGCGGCCGCGGATGTAAAGAGCCGCGACCGCCACGCTATCAGCCGAAAATGTCAGTAGAGACCGCCGGCGCCGGATTGAACCGCCTGGTTGGCCTGCGGCGAGGTCTTCAGGATTTCCTCCGGCGCCATGGTGTTGTCCATGCCGATGACGGAGTAGCTGTCGGCCGGGCCGGTGCCAGGCTTGAAGGCCTCGATGATGGTGTTCGGATCGCCCTGCGTCGCGGCCATGCCGGTCTTGCGGTCGATCGGGATCAGGTTCATGCCGGCGGGGATCACGAACTTCGATACCGGCGTGTCCTTCACGGCCGCCTGCATGAACTCGTTGAAGACGGGCGCGGACAGCGAGCTGCCGGTGCCGCCGCGGCCGAGCGTCGATGGCGAATCGAAGCCGATATAAAGACCGGCAACCAGATCCGGCGTGAAGCCGACGAACCAGGCGTCCTTTTCATCGTTGGTCGTGCCGGTCTTGCCGGCGACGTCG
>NZ_DDHH01000023.1:0-489 GCF_002338015.1 Rhizobium sp. UBA1881 | reverse complement strand
CCGGTCTTGCCGGCGACGTCGCGTTCGCCGAGCTGGACCTTGCCGGCGGCCGTACCGCGCTGGATAACGCCCTGCATCATCGAGGTGATCTGGTAGGAGGTCATGGGGTCGAGAACGGTTTCGCGGTTATCCACCACGTTCGGCTCTTCCTGGTTCTGCCAGTCGCTGGCGTTGCAGGCTTCGCAGACGCGCTCCTCATGCTTGAAGATGGTCTTGCCGTAGCGGTCCTGGATACGGTCGATGAGCGTCGGCTTGATCTGCTTGCCGCCGTTGGCGATGACCGAATAGGCCGAAACCATGCGTAGCACGGTCGTTTCGCCGGAGCCGAGCGACATGGCCAGTACCGGCATCATCTTGTCGTAGATACCGAAGCGGTTGGCATATTCGGCAACGACGTTCATGCCGAGGTCGTTGGCCAGACGCACCGTCATGCGGTTGCGCGAATGCTCGATGGCGAAGCGCAGCGTGTTGGCGCCGCCGCCCTCGCCT
>NZ_DDHH01000019.1:15549-15784 GCF_002338015.1 Rhizobium sp. UBA1881 | reverse complement strand
GAGGCGCTGTCGGTGGCGCGCAGCTTGGCGACGAGATCGTGGTCGCGCAGCACGCGGGCGATGCGCGACAGAGCCTTCAGGTGATCGGCGCCGGCGCCCTCGGGCGCCAGAAGCAGGAAGACGAGATCGACCGGCTGATCGTCCAGCGCTTCGAAATCGACCGGCTGGTCGAGACGCGCGAAGATGCCGACGATGGAATTGACGCTTGCCAGCTTGCCGTGCGGAATGGCGATGC
>NZ_DDHH01000019.1:0-15342 GCF_002338015.1 Rhizobium sp. UBA1881 | reverse complement strand
TGCCGTGCGGAATGGCGATGCCATTGCCGACGCCGGTGGAACCAAGCCGCTCGCGCTGCAGGACAACGTCAAAGATCTCGCGCTCGGACAGCCCGGTGACTTTCGACGCCTTGGCCGACAATTCCTGCAGGAGCTGTTTCTTGGAGTTGACCCTGAGAGCGGGAATGATCGCATTCTGCTGCAGCAAATCTGCCAAAGCCATTTCTTTTTCCTTTTGTGCCAAGCCGGGGGAGCGGCAGATGCCTGCCGCTCCGCTCCGTTTTCTCAGCTCTTGATGTTGGCTGCGTCTATCCAGCCAATGTTGCCGTCGTGCCGACGGTAAACGATGTTCAACTGTTCGTTACCCGGGCTGCGGAAGAGCAGCAGGGGCTCGTCCGTCATGTCGAGCGCCATCACGGCGGTCGCGACGGACATGGTCTTCATCTGCTTGGTGCTTTCGGCAACGATCGCTGGTGCGAAATCATCGGCGATCTCGTCGTCATGATCCGGCATGCCATCCATGACGGTGTAGGCGACTTCTGCAAAACCATTCAGATGATTTCCGGCATGGTGATCCTTGAGCTTGCGCTTGTAACGGCGAAGTCGCTTCTCGATACGCTCGGAAGCGGCGTCGAATGCCAACTGCGGATCCATTGCCTCGCCGGCCGCGTGCAAAATCACGCCACTGTCGAGATGAACCTTGCAATCGGCGGCGAAACGGGCGTTGGCCTTTTGTACGATCACTTGACCAGAATACCCTCCGTCGAAGTATTTCGTGACGGCCACGGCAATTTGGTCCTCTATCCGCTGACGGAACGAGTCACCAATTTCCATATGTTTACCGGATACACGCACACTCATGGAGTTTCCCTTCTTATGTGGTTTGCGAGTACCAGTTTACGCCAAGCCTGACTCTCATCCAAGCACTTCGCGCAATCTCAAGCAAGATCGGCCGAAGTTCTCGGCAGTGGGCGCCCTTAGGATTGATGGGGATAACCTCAGACACCATTCACAGCGTCAATTTGGCGCGGCTTCTAGCCAGAAGTTACCAAAAAGTCAACACACGCCCTGTTTTCTCGCGGGGGCGGGACGCGTCGGCCGCAACAGACCGAACTCCTCAGAAGCCCGCGACCTTCGCGAGCGCCCGCTTTTCCCGCCGGCGCTGGACGGAAGAAGCGATATTCATGGCTTCACGATACTTCGCGACCGTTCTGCGGGCAAGCTCCACCCCACTCCCCTTTAGGATGTCCACGATATCATCATCTGAGAGTACGGCGTCGGGGCTTTCCTGCGCTATAAGTGCGCGGATCTTGTGACGGACAGCTTCCGCCGAGTGGCTATCGCCACCTTCCACCGCGCTGATCGACACCGTGAAAAAGTATTTGAGCTCGAACAGGCCGCGTGGCGTCAGCATGTACTTGTTCGACGTTACCCGGCTGACGGTCGATTCATGCATCTTGATGGCGTCGGCCACGGTCTTCAGGTTGAGCGGGCGCAGATGGTCGACGCCGTGGAGCAGGAAGGCATCCTGCTGACGGACGATTTCGGTCGCCACCTTCATGATCGTCTTGGCGCGCTGATCGAGGCTGCGCGTCAGCCAGTTGGCGGTCTGCAGGCACTCCGACAGGAAAGCGTGGTCATCCCCGGTCTTGTTGACCTTGGCGAAATAGGCCTGGTTGACGAGCACGCGCGGCAGCGTATCCGGGTTAAGCTCCACCAGCCAGCTGCCGTCGGCGCTGGGACGAACCACGACGTCGGGCATGATCGCCTCCGACACCGCCGTCTCGAAGCCGCTGCCCGGCTTGGGGTTGAGCTGGCGGATCTCGCTCAGCATGTCGAGCAAATCTTCTTCATCGACACCGCAAAGCCGCTTCAGCGTCGCGAAGTCGCGACGGGCGAGCAATTCGAGATTGCCGACGAAGGCCTGCATGGCCGGATCGAGGCGATCCTTCTGGCGCAGCTGGATCGCCAGGCATTCGGACAGATTGCGGGCGAAGACGCCGGGCGGATCGAGCGTCTGCAGCGCTGCCAGAACCCGCTCCACATCCGCAGCACCAGCACCCAGCCGTTCGGCCGCTTCCGCGAGATCGGCGTGGAGGTAGCCTGCCTCGTCGAGCTGGTCGGCGAGATATTGGCCGATCAGCTGGTCGGCCATATCGGGAAGGACGAAAGGCATCTGCTGGGCGAGATGATCGCGCAGCGAGACCTGCCCTGCAACGAAATCGTCGAGGTCGTAGCCATCGGCACCGCCCTCGCCGCCACCCGGCATCGATTTCCATTGGCTGATCAGTTCGGGAGCGTCGGCGCGCTGCGGCACGCCGTCGTCGGGGAAGACGTTGGCATAGTTGGCGTCGAGTTCGTCGCTCATTCTGGTTGCGCCGGCGCCATCGGCACGATCGGACCAGTCGCCGGACATTACTTCCGAGCGGCTGTCGTAATCTTCGTCGAAGCTTTGCTCTTCGGTCTGGCGGGAATGGCCATCGTCGTCATCGCCGGCGCGATCGCTGCCTGTTTCGGCGTCATTTGACGGAAACTCAAGCAGCGGGTTCTTTTCGACTTCCTGAGCGATAAACTGATTGAGCTCGAAGTGCGTCATCTGAAGCAGCTGGATGGACTGCATCAGCTGTGGTGTCATCACCAGCGATTGGCTTTGGCGCAGGTATAAATTGGCCGAAAGTGCCATGATGGACGCAAAACTCCCGCTCGGTTCCTCCGGGAAACAGTGTCCTATAACGGGGCCAAGACGACTGATATCCAAGTTGGCCCAAAAATTGCTTTTTTATTCTATTTGGTCAAGCGGAAGTATGCGGGAAGGTGAATTTCCGCTGCTGGAGACCCTGTGATTCAATGGGCGATCTATCAGAGGCTGAAGTTGTCGCCGAGATAGAGCCTGCGAACTTCCGCATTGTTAACAATGTCGTTGGCCCGGCCATGCGTCAATACTTCGCCCGCATGGATGATATAGGCACGGTCGATCAGTCCGAGCGTCTCGCGCACATTGTGGTCGGTGATCAAGACACCGATGCCACGCGCCGTCAGGTGGTGTACGAGGTTCTGGATGTCGGAGACCGAGATCGGATCGACGCCCGCGAAGGGTTCGTCGAGCAGCATGAAGGTCGGGTCGGTCGCCAATGCGCGGGCGATTTCCAGGCGGCGGCGTTCACCACCGGACAGGGAGACGGCGGCGCTTTTGCGCAGCTTGCGAATGTGGAACTCGTCGAGCAGCTCGTCGAGCTTCTTCTCGCGCGCCGCCTTGTCCTTCACATGCACTTCGAGAACGGCGCGGATATTCTCCTCGACCGTCAGCCCGCGAAAGATCGAGGCTTCCTGCGGCAGATAGCCGACGCCGAGGCGCGAGCGGCGATACATCGGCATCGACGTCACGTCGTTGCCGTCGATCTCGATCGTGCCTTCATCGACAGGGACCAGGCCCGTGATCATGTAGAAACAGGTCGTCTTGCCGGCGCCGTTCGGGCCGAGCAGGCCGACGGCCTCGCCACGACGCACGACCAGCGACACGCCGTTGACGACGCGGCGGGTGCTGTACGTCTTCGTCAGACCGCGCGCGATCAGGGTGCCCTGATAGCGGCTCTTGTCAACGGCGCCATCTGCGGCGGCCTGTTGCCCGGTCTTGCCGAACATATTCGATAGCGAGAATAATTTCACGTGGCAGCCGGGGTCAGTTCTTTTTCTGGGATTGCGGATCGAGCTGAATCTGGACGCGGCCCCCGCAGCTATCCAACTGTGCCTGACCCGTTTCCATGTGCACCGTCAGCTGGCAACCGGTGAAGACGTTGCCACCGTCGGTCAGAACGACCTTGTCGCCCTTCAGGATGAAGAGCTGCTTTGCCATGTCGAACGAGCCGTTATCGGCGGTCGCGGTCTGCGTGCCAGAGGTGAGGTACACCTTGTTCGTCACGATGATGTGGTCGATGTCGGTGTTGCCCGACGACATCGAGGATGTCGGCGTCGACGGGGTTTCAGACGCCTTCGTCGCGGGCGCGCTGCCATCGGCTGCGGCCTTCGCCTTGTAGAAGACGGTCATGTGGCCGGCCTGCAGCGTGGTCGTTCCCTGAACGACCTTCACGTTGCCGGTGAAATCGGCGGTGTGTTCCTGATCGTGGATCTCGAGCTTGTCGCTTTCGATCTGGATCGGCTGATCCTTATTGAGCTTCAGTCCGCTCATCTGGCTGGTCGTCGCCTGCGCCATCGCGGCTCCGGCCAACAGCAAGAGTGCAAGCGCACCGTTCGTGAATACTGCGCCCGCCTTGCGGGTAGAAATGCGACAATCTTTTGCCATGGTGACCCGGGTTAAGTGCCCTGTTTGCGGATAGCGGTGGGGTTCACATTCATTCGAACGTTCCCCTCGAATGTGATCGTCCGTCCCTTATCTGTCATCTTGAGCGAGCGCGCAACAACCGATGCGCCATCTTTTTTGATGTCGACAGGGTCGCTGGTTGTAAGCTTTCCGCCTTTCACATCGACCTGCGCGGTCTGGAATTTGGCGGTCAGGCCGTCGCTCATGTTGATGACGAAGGGAGACGTGATGTTCAGATTGTCGGTGGCGCGATCATAATCGGCGGTCGTCGCCTCGACGCGGGCGACCACATCGTCCTTGACCGGAACCACTGCCTTGACCGTTTCGAGCGAGATCAGGTTCGGGTTCTTGATGTCCTGCAGCGCCCGTTCGGCGAGCATCGAATAGTTGATACCGGAAGCGTTACGACCGGCAATCGCCGGCTTCAGCATCACGACCTTGCCGTTTTCGATCCTGGCGCCTTCGATCTTGATGTTCTCGGGCAGGTAGGTGCGGATGACCGAGACGCCGATAAAGGCGAGCGACACGACCACGGCGGCGACCGGCAGCAGAACCTTCAGCCGGCGAACGCGGGCGGAGTGAAACCGCGCGGCGCCATAGGCACTTTGCGCGGGCTTCGCATAGGCAGCCTGTCCGCCATTATCCAAGGTGTTGAGCATTCATTCGGTCCGTGTCGATGATAGGACGGCGTCTATAGGGAGCGCTTTCGCCCGATCACAGTTCATTTCGCATTATTACACTGACTTGCCAATATGGATTTTTTTCTGCAACAAGCAAGAAAACCGCAAAACCAATCGACACAGCGCTTACGCATATCTATGCACTCTACGTAAGAAGAGTTGCGTCAGACTTGCCGACCGGAGGAATAAATGGACAGCTCCATGATCGCAGATCGCCGCAGGCTGCGCCGCAAGGTCGGCTTCTGGCGCGTGGTGGCGGTACTGCTTCTTCTCGCGCTTGCGTTGGCTATTTACGGCTTTCTGTTCGCCGACAATGCAAACCGACGCCCGCATGTCGCGCATGTGACGATCTCCGGCCTGATCACCGACGACAGCGAATTGCTCGAGCGGCTTGCCAAGATCAAGGACGAAGATGCGGTGAAGGCGCTGGTTGTTTCCATTTCCTCGCCTGGCGGAACGACCTATGGCGGCGAGCGGATCTTCAAGGCGATCCGGGCGATCGCCGCCAAGAAGCCCGTGGTCTCCGATGTCCGCACGCTTGCCGCATCGGCCGGCTACATGATCGCGACCGCAGGTGACACGATCATCGCCGGCGACAGCTCGATCACCGGCTCGATCGGCGTCATCTTCCAGTATCCGCAGGTCAAGCCGCTGCTCGACAAGATCGGCGTCTCCCTGGAGGAGATCAAATCCTCGCCGCTGAAGGCGGAGCCCTCCCCCTTCCATCCGGCCAGCGACGAGGCCAAGGCGATGATCAACAACATGATCGTCGACAGCTATGCCTGGTTCGTCGACCTTGTGGCCGATCGCCGCAAGCTGCCGCGCGAGGATGTGCTGAAGCTCGCCGACGGCACCATCTTTACCGGGCGCCAGGCGCTGAAGATGAAGCTCATCGACCAGCTCGGCGGCGACGACGAAATCCGTGCCTATCTGGCCACCAAGAACGTCAGCAAGGACCTGCCCGAGATCGATTGGAACAAGAAGAGCAGCACGCCGTTCCTGCTTGCAGGTGCTGCCTCGCAGATCCTCACGCTTCTCGGTTACGGCGATCTCGCCAGAAGCCAGGACCTTGCGGGAATTCTGCCGCAGAAGTTGCTTCTTGACGGGCTCGTTTCAGTTTGGCAGGTTGGCCATGATTGATAAGAAATCAATAATTTAAGGGGGCCACCGTGATCAAGTCCGAGCTGGTGCAGATAGTTGCGGCTCGCAACCCGCATCTTTACCATCGCGATGTGGAAAATATCGTGAACGCGGTTCTCGACGAGATCACCGATGCGCTGGCGGCGGGCAACCGCGTCGAGCTGCGCGGTTTCGGCGCCTTTTCGGTCAAGAACCGTCCCTCCCGCTCGGGCCGCAACCCGCGCACCGGCGACACGGTGTTCGTCGAGGAGAAGTGGGTCCCCTTCTTCAAGACCGGCAAGGAGCTGCGCGAGCGGCTGAACCCGGGACAGGCCGATCAGGACGACTGATCGCCGGCCGTAGGTCCGGCTGCGGCGAAACCGCACTTGAACTTCACGAGGTCTTTTCTATCCTGTGGCTGAAAGAACGCGCCGCTCATCCATGAGCGTGCGTGAGCATATGGAGGCCTGCGATGGCGAAGAAGATTATCAACCTCCTGATCTTGCTGCCGCTCGGCATCATCCTGATCATTTTTTGCGTGGCCAACCGTCAGAGCGTGACGCTGGCGTTCAATCCGTTCCGGCCGGAGGATCAGGTGCTGTCGCTCTCCGCGCCGTTCTTCGTCTTCCTCTTCATCGCGCTGATCATCGGCATGTTCGCCGGCTCGGCGGTGACCTGGATGAACCAGGGCAAGCATCGCAAGCGCGCCCGCAGCGAGGCCAAGGAAGCCGTGCGCTGGCAGAGTGAAGCCGACCGCCACAAGGCACGCTCGGAAGAAATCGCCGGACAGTTGCCGTCGCGGTGATGGTGCCTTTCGTCGATATCCTCGATGGCGAGCCGGATGATCACGACACGGACCGTCTCCTAGAGATCCTGCTCGAATACAATGCACCATGGACAGCGCATATCGCTGAGAAGCCTCACCTCGCTATTCTCCTTCGCAAGGAAGAGAAAGGAGAGGTGATCGGTGGGCTCTACGCTCGTGATGAGTACAATTGGCTATTCATCAAATACCTGGTGGTGCCGCAAGAATTCCGCGGCATGGGGCTGGGGTCGCAATTGATGCGCCACGCTGAGGCCATCGCACGCGAACGCGGTTATCTCGGCTTGTTTCTCGATACCTTCGAATTTCAGGCAAGACCGTTTTACGAGAAGCTCGGTTTCGAGGTCTTTGGAAGCCTTGAGGGTGATCACGAGACGCCTGCCAGGTTCTTCCTGAAGAAGCGACTTGCAGCCACCTGAGCGCGCCGGAAACAACACCTCCGCAAGACATATTTCGGCTTGCCAAGCCCTTGCACCGCGCCATCTGTCTTCATAGCTATGTCCAAAGAACCCGCTGCGCCCTTCTCCCAAAGCAGTTTCACTGCCTCAGCGCGTCGCTTCATGAGGATGAAACCATGAACACAGATCAGATCCTGAAATCGGTCGTCGCCGTCCGCGGCATCATTCCCGATGATGCCTTTACCGCCGATACGCTCGGTACCCGGCGCGAGGGAAGCGGCGTGGTCATCAAGGACAGCGGCCTGGTGCTGACGATCGGCTATCTGATCACCGAGGCCGAGGAAGTGTGGCTCACCGCCCATGACGGACGGGTCGTGGCGGCGCATCCGCTTGGCTACGACCAGGAAACCGGCTTTGGCCTGCTTCAGGCGCTTGGCCCCCTCAACCTGCCGGCGCTGGAATTCGGCGACGCCACCTTGGCCGAGCTTGGGCAATCGGTGACGCTGATCGACGGGATCGGCGAGTTCGTGGATGCCAAGATCGTCGCCAAGCAGGAATTCGCCGGTTACTGGGAATATCTGCTCGACGAAGCGATCTTCACCACGCCCGCGCACCCCTCCTGGGGCGGCGCGGCATTGGTCGATGGCGACGGCAAGCTCATCGGCATCGGTTCGCTACGACTGCAAATGAGCCAGGGTGGCGAGGTGGCCGACATCAACATGATCGTGCCTATCAATCTTTTGACACCGATCCTCGACGACCTGACCACGCGCGGGCAGGTCAACAAGCCGGCACGCCCCTGGCTCGGCGCGTTTTCGGCCGAAAGCAACGGCGACGTGATCGTGATGAGCGTCGCGGAGGGTAGCCCCGCGGATCAGGCCGGCTTGAAACGGGGCGACGTCATTTCGGAAATCCGCGACGGCGAGGTCGATGGGCTGGCCGATTTCTACCGCAAGATCTGGAGCAGCGGCCCCGCCGGCGCCGAGATCCCCATGCGTATCCTCCGAGACGGCCGCGAGGCGTGGCTGCGCGTGCGCTCGGCCGATCGCAACAGCTTCCTGCGCAAGCCGCAGATGCAGTGAGCCGATCAGCGCTCCGGGAAGAAGGTCATCTCTTCGTATTCGCCTTCACGCGATGAGCCCTTGCCTGTGACCACGAAACCCCGGGCGCGATAGAAGGCCTTGGCGTGTTCGTTGCGGTCGAGGCACTTCAGTCGGTAGGTCTTGTCAGGCCAGTAGGGCAGCGCTTTCAGGAGAGCCTGGCCGATGCCGAGGCCGCGATACTGTTTCCTGATGTAGAGCATGTGGATGAAGTCATCGGGCGACCACAGCGTCATGAAGCCCGCGATCTCGCCATCCGGCATTTCGGCAAGCCACAGAAGTTCGCCCTGCGTATGCGCGTGAAAATCCTCATGGCGGAAAACCTGCGGGTCGACCCAGGTGAAGGTGTCGCGACGCACCGCGAGATAGATATCCGCGAGTTCTTCCAGGTCGGCCTTTTCTGGCGATCGGATTGTCCACTGCATGGTTATGGATGTAGCCGAGACGGCATGGGCTGCCAATTACCTCGTTGGACGGCAGCAGCCTTTTATTCGGCCGCCTTGGCGCTGACCGCCGCATTGAAATCGGAAAAGAACCGCTGCGCGAGCTTCTGGGACGAGGAATCGATCAGCTTGGCGCCAAGCTGGGCGATCTTGCCGCCGACATCGGCGCCGGCGCGATAATGCAGGATGGTTTCGCCGCCGTCGTCCTCCAGCGTCACATCGGCCGATCCCCTGGCGAAGCCGGCGATGCTGCCCTTGCCTTCGGCGGACAGCGTGTAGCTAAAGGGCGCATCGATGTTGGAGACGCGGATTTCGCCGGTAAAGGTCAGCGGCACCATGCCGATCTTGACCCTGATCGTGGCCACTAGTTCGTTCGGACCCGTAAACTCCAGCGACTGGCAGCCGGGGATGCATCCCTTGAGGATATCGGGATCGTTGAGCCCGGCCCACACGGCATCGCGCGGCGCAGTGATCCGCTCTTGTCCGACGAAGTCCATCACAATCCTCCCATTTTCACCTTGTCGAACATATCGCGGCGGGAAAGCGCTTTGCCAAGGTGAAAATGGGATGCTATTTGCACGGGCTCTATCAAATTCAGCACGCGGAACACCACGTTGAGACAAAAAGAACGCCGGCCGGGCCAGAAATCCGGCACCGGCCCCGCCAGTGGACGACGCGGCGACGAGCGCGGCAACAGCCGCCCGCCGAAGCCCGCGAACAGACCCGCAGCGCCGCAACAGGCCGCGCGCGAGCCCGCCTCCATGCCCGCGGCACTGGAACGCCCATTGATGGAGCGCACCGGTGAACGGCCGCCCGAGCGCGTTCCGATCATTCTCGAATCCCTCGGCGCCGGCGATTTTCACCTGATCGACAGCGGCAATGGGGAAAAGCTCGAGCAATACGGCCCCTACCGGATCATTCGTCCGGAAGGACAGGCGCTGTGGAAGCCATCGCTTCCGAAACACGTCTGGGACAAGGTCGATGCCGCCTTTACCGGCGATACCGATGAAGAAGGCACCGGCCGCTGGCGGTTTCCGAAGGAAGCGCTGGGCGAGACCTGGCCGCTCAACCTTCTCGGCGTCGATTTCCTCGGCCGCTTCACCTCGTTTCGCCATGTCGGCGTGTTTCCCGAGCAGATCGTTCACTGGACGTGGATGAAACAGCAGGTCGAAGCCGCCGGCCGGCCGCTGAAGGTGCTGAACCTCTTCGGCTATACCGGCGTTGCCTCGCTGGTGGCGGCTGCCGCCGGCGCCGAGGTCACGCATGTCGATGCCTCCAAGAAGGCGATCGGCTGGGCACGCGAGAACCAGGCGATGAGCGGGCTTGAAAAGGCGCCGATCCGCTGGATCTGCGAAGACGCGATGAAGTTCATCCTGCGCGAGGAGCGCCGCGGCAACACCTACGACATCATTCTGACCGACCCGCCGAAGTTCGGCCGAGGTCCGAATGGCGAAGTCTGGCATCTGTTCGAGCACCTGCCTGTCATGCTCGACATCTGCCGCGAGATCCTGTCGCCGAAGGCTGTCGGCCTTGTGCTGACGGCCTACTCGATCCGCGCCAGCTTCTATTCCATCCACGAGCTGATGCGCGAGACGATGCGCGGGGCCGGCGGCGTGGTCGAATCCGGAGAGCTGGTGATCCGCGAAGCCGGGCTTGACGGCAACACGCCGGGCCGCGCGCTCTCCACGTCCCTCTTTTCCCGCTGGGTGCCGAAATGAGCCACGAACACCGCGACAACGGTCCGCGCAGGGTCGGCCAGGTGAAGGAAGTCACCTCGCTTGCCAATCCCATCATCAAGGACATCAAGGCGCTCAGCGACAAGAAGACCCGCGAGCAGAGCGGCACCTTCATGGCCGAGGGCCTAAAGCTCGTCATCGACGCGATCGAGCTCGGCTGGACCATCCGCACGCTGGTTTATGCCAAGGCCGCGAAGGGCAAGCCGCTGGTCGAGCAGATGGCGGCAAAGACCGTCGCCTCCGGCGGACTGGTGCTCGAAGTCAGCGAGAAGGTTCTCTCCTCGATCACCCGTCGCGACAATCCGCAGATGGTGGTCGGCGTGTTCGAAAACCGCTGGAAGCCGCTGCGCGACATTCGCCCCGCCAAGGGCGAGACGTGGATCGCGCTCGACCGGGTTCGCGATCCCGGCAACCTCGGCACGATCATCCGCACCGCCGACGCGGCCGGCGCGTCCGGCGTCATTCTGGTCGGCGAGACCACGGACCCGTTTTCGCTTGAGACCGTACGGGCAACGATGGGCTCGGTTTTCGCCATGCCGGTGTCGCGCGCGACGCCAGAGGAGTTCATCGCCTGGAAGAAGCAGGCGGGCGTATCGCTGGTCGCCACGCATCTGGCCGGCTCCGTCGACTACCGCACGATCGATTACAAGAGTAAGCCCATCGTCATCCTGATGGGCAACGAGCAGTCCGGCCTGCCGGAGCAGCTTGCGCGGGAGGCCGATGCGCTTGCTCGCATTCCGCAGCAGGGCCTCGCCGACTCGCTCAATCTGGCGGTCGCCAGCGCCGTCATGATGTTCGAGGCACGCCGCCACCTTCTCTCACTCACCGAGGCCAAATGACCGATCAGACGCTAGACCGCCCGACGCTGTTTTCGCGCCCGCTGCCGATCCTGATCTTCGTCGTTCTCGCCGTGGTGCTCGACCAGATCATCAAGATCGTGGTCGATCACACGCTGCCGCTTCAAGAAGCGGTGCACGTCGTCCCGATGCTGGCGTTCTACCGCACCTATAATCTCGGCGTCGCCTTCTCGATGCTCTCAGGCATGGACGGCTGGTTCATCGTCGGCATGCGGTTGATCATCGTGGCTTTCGTGCTCTGGCTCTGGCATCGCACGGGCAAGCAGCGCACCTTCGCCCATCTCGGCTACGCACTGATCATCTCAGGCGCGCTGGGCAATCTCCTCGACCGTTTCCTTTATGGACACGTGATCGATTACATCCTGTTCTATACCGAGACATGGTCGTTCGCGGTTTTCAACTTGGCCGATAGTTTCATCACCATCGGCGCGGGATGCGTGATTTTGGACGAGCTATTGCAACCCAAGACCGCCGATAAGTAAAATCTTAGCGGTTTACTGAAGGCATTTGGAACAGCCGGCGTGCTAATTTGAACCTATGGTCGGACTGGGTCAGTTACACGAGAAGCTTGCCGCCGCCTTCGGCGCGCCTGCCGCTCATCCTCAAGATGAGCAGGCCGCGATCCCGGCTGACATGTCCCCTGCCACTTCCGAACACAGCCCTATCGTCGCCTCCTCCACGCGCAAGCTGATCTCCTACTGGCTCGGCGGCGCAGGCATTCTCTCCGCTATCCTCTTGCTCGCGCTCGGATATATGGGCGGCCTGCTCTGGGTGTCGATCGGCATCGGCGCGCTGGTGCTTGCCGCGATCGTCTGCTTCGCCGTTGTCTCGACCCGCCGCCATCATATCAAGGCCCGCAACGGGGACGACACTGTGCGCGGCGGAAGCGATGCGGCGCTGTTTGCCAGCATCCACGATGCGCTCGGCGACATCACCGTGACCCGGACGATGGATCGGCGGATCGTTGCCGCAAACGACATGTTCCGCCGGCTGACCGGGCGGCTCAACCCGATCGGGCAGACCTGCGAGGAGATCGGCATCGCCTTTCGCCCCGGCACGGAACCGCACCGCTACGATGTCGAGATGTCGACGCCGGAGGGACAGCGCATCTTCTTCTGGCGCGATGTCGTTACCCGCAACCCCTCGGACGGAAAGCTTTTGCTGCACAGCATCGCCCGCGACGTTACGGCCGATCGCATCGCGGCGCAGGAGCGCGAAGAGGCGCGGCAGAAGGCGGAGTTCAACAGCGCCTCGAAATCGCGACTGCTTGCGACCGTCAGCCACGAGCTGCGCACGCCGCTCTCAGGCATTCTCGGCATGACGCATCTTCTGACCGAGACGCGGATGACGCAGGAGCAGGACAATTACCTGACCGGCATCCGCCAGTCCGGCCATGCGCTGACCCAGCTGGTCGAGGATTTGCTCGATTTCTCGACCATCGAGGTCGGGCGCTTCCAGCTGCGCCCACGCTCGGAATCGGTGCGCAAGCTGCTTGAAAGCGTCGTCGAGATGCTCGCACACCGCGCCCACGAGAAGGGCATCGAGATCGGCTCGACGGTATCGTCGGATGTTCCCGAACTCATGAATTTCGACGCGGCGCGCCTGCGCCAGGTCTTGTTCAACGTCATCGGCAATGCGGTGAAATTCACCCAGGTCGGCGGCGTGTTCATTCGCGTGTCGCTACAGGACGGCGAGCTTGCGATCACGGTCACCGACACCGGCCCCGGCATGACGGAAGAAGAGCAGGCGCGTGTCTTCGGCGAATACGAACAGGCGGGCACCATGGTGGAGAAGAGCAACGGCACCGGCCTTGGCCTTGCCATCTCGGCGCGCATCATGCGCGAGTTCGGCGGCGCGCTGACGGTTGCCAGCGAAAAGGGCACCGGCACGGAATTCTGCATCCGCTTCCGCACCGAGGGAGACGAGGAGCCCGCGGCCCGCCGCGACACGCTGCTTTCGGGCAATCTCGTGGTGCTGCTCGCACCGGCCGGTGCCGCGCGCATGGCGATTTCCGAGACCATCCGCACGCTCGGCGGCCAGTGCCACTTCGTCGAGGATGGCGAGACGGCGCGCTGGATCCTGCTCGACATGGCGGCCAACGGAAGGCGTCCGACCGACATCATCGTCGACCACCGCATGTCGGCCGAATTCGCCGCACACTTGGCTGACCGGACGGATATCGCAGCCCTTGGCCTGCGCAAGATCTTCCTGGTCAATCCGGAAGAGCGCAACGCCCATTCGCTCGATCTCTTCGACGCCTGGCTGATCCGGCCGCTGCGCGAACAATCGCTGATCGACGTCTTGCGCGGTCGCATGCGCGGCATGGAAAAGCGCGACGCGCTCAACGACAACCAGCCCGGCTTCAGCCCCGGCATCCCGGAGGCGGGCATCCAGAGCGGGCTGAAGATCGTGCTTGCCGAAGACGATCCGATCAACGCCATGTTGATCCGCGCCATGCTCGAAAAAGCCGGCCACAGCGTGCAGCATGTCGAGCATTTCGAGGCGCTGCTCGACGCGGCGCTGGCGGAAAGAAGCGTGCGGCCGGATATCGTGATCAGCGATCTTTCCATGCCCGGCGGCGACGGGATCGAAATGATTGGCCGGCTACGTGGCCATGAGCGCCGGCTTGAGGTTCCCTCGGTGCCGATCATCGTTTTGACTGCCGACAAACGCGATGAATCGCGTCGTCAAGTCTTGCTGAACGGGGCAAACCGCGTCATGCTGAAACCCATAGACCCCATACGGCTGCTGACGGAAGTTCAGGCTGTCGCCGCGCTTTCGGCACGTCGCGCAGAAGCACTGTAGCTCCACCGCCACCCATGTGTTTCTTGCGTATCTGGGGGTTTAAAATGTCACTTTGCTGTCGCATATAAGTGTTTTATGGCGTCCTAAAGCCGGCAATGAAAGATTCGTCATGTCCGTAGATATCTGCAACCGTGACACCCTCGTCGAGGCTCTCCCCCCTGCGCGGAAGGCCGAACAGATCGAGAGCGACGTGTTCGGCCGGATCGGCAATCTCGAAACACGCCTTGCCCGTACGCCTGGCGAAATCGATGCCGCGCAGTCCGTTCGCTACCGTGTTTTCGTCGACGAGATGAAGGCCGAACTGCCTGCGGAAGCGATGCGCCGCAAGCGGGATTTCGACGCCTACGACGACTTTTGCGACCACCTTCTGGTGCTCGATCGCTCGATCGAGGGCGACAGCGAGGATCAGATCGTCGGCACCTACCGTCTGCTGCGGCAGGACGTGGCGATGGCCAATGGCGGCTTTTACTCGGCTTCCGAATTCGACATCGACACGCTGATCGCGCGCCATCCGGATAAGCGTTTCATGGAGCTCGGCCGCTCCTGCGTGCTGCCGGACTACCGCACCAAGCGCATCGTCGAGCTTCTCTGGCAGGGCAACTGGGCCTATGCGCTGAAGCACGGCATGAGCGCGATGTTCGGCTGCGCCTCCTTCCCCGGCATTCACCCGGAACAGCATGCGCTGGCGCTCTCCTTCCTGCGCCACAACGTCGCGGCCAAGGACGAGTGGGCCGTCGACGCGCTGCCGCATCTCGCCCGCGACATGGACCTGATGCCGGTCGAAGCCGTCAATCCGAAGCGCGCGCTGATGGCCCTGCCGCCGCTGATCAAGGGCTACCTGCGCCTCGGCGCCATGGTCGGCTCCACCGCCGTGGTGGACAAGGCTTTCAACACCACGGATGTGCTGATCGTTCTGCCGATCGCGAGCATTTCGGATCGGTATGTGAATTATTACGGTGCCGATGCCGGGCGGTTTGCCAGCTGATTGCTGATGTAATCCGCCGTCTTAGGCGTTTTGCAGTGTAGCCCCCTCATCCGACCCTTCGGGCCACCTTCTCCCCGCTGGAAGCCGTTGCAAAATACG
>NZ_DDHH01000157.1:0-18805 GCF_002338015.1 Rhizobium sp. UBA1881 | reverse complement strand
GGGCAGAGGGGGGTACCCCACCCATCAACGCAGCCATCGACCCTCTCGACTGCGACATGGCCGCTCCTTGGACCGGGCCACGCCCCGATATCCTGGCGGACGTCTCGTCCGATCCGTGGCGCACCCAGGGCGACACCGTCGAGCGCATCGAACTGCTCGCCGCCAAATTCGTGTCCGGCGAACTGCCATGCCCGACCCTCTGGTCCCAAACCAGAGCCGTCCTCCACGAGATCGAAACCCGCCTGAAACCCGCCATCCTCGCCTGCGGCGACGCCGAGATCGAAGGCTTGCTGCGTGGCCTCGACGGTCGCTTCGTCGCCCCCGGACCCTCGGGCGCACCGACGCGCGGGCGGCCGGATGTGTTGCCGACGGGGCGGAATTTTTACTCCGTGGACAGCCGCGCGGTGCCGACGCCGGCGGCCTATGAGCTGGGCAAGAAATCGGCGGAGCTTCTGGTGCGCCGTTATGTGCAGGATCATGGCGAGTGGCCGGTGTCGTTCGGGCTGACGGCGTGGGGGACGTCGAACATGCGCACCGGCGGCGACGATATCGCTCAGGCGCTGGCGCTGATCGGCGTGAAGCCGGTCTGGGATATGACCTCGCGGCGGGTGACCGGCTACGAGATCATTCCGCCGGCGATGCTGAGGCGGCCGCGAGTGGATGTGACGCTGCGTATTTCGGGCTTCTTCCGTGATGCCTTTCCGGAGCAGATCGCGCTGTTCGACAAGGCGATCCGGGCCGTTGGGGCTCTGGATGAGGATGCCGATGACAATCCGATCGCGGCGCGGATGCGCGGCGAGGCGGCGCGGCTGGAAGAGGCTGGGCTCGATGTGGCGCAGGCGAAGAGGCGGGCAGGGTATCGGATTTTCGGGTCGAAGCCTGGGGCTTACGGCGCCGGGCTGCAGGCGCTGATCGACGAGAAGGGCTGGGAGCGGCGCGCCGATCTGGCGGAGGCCTATCTGGTCTGGGGCAGCTATGCCTATGGCGCCGGCGAAGAGGGCCGGGCCGAGCGCGGCGTGTTCGAGGAGCGGCTGCGGTCCATCCAGGCCGTCGTGCAGAACCAGGACAATCGCGAGCACGACCTGCTCGACAGCGACGACTACTACCAGTTCGAAGGCGGCATGGCGGCGGCGGCGGAGACGCTTGGCGGTGCGCGGCCATCGATCTATCACAATGATCACTCGATGCCGGAAAAGCCCGTCATCCGGTCGCTGGAAGAGGAGATCGCCCGCGTGGTGCGCGGTCGTGTCGTCAATCCGAAGTGGATCGATGGCGTCATGCGGCATGGCTACAAGGGCGCCTTCGAGATCGCCGCGACGGTCGATTATCTCTTCGCCTTCGCGGCGACCACGGGCGCTGTCGGCAACCATCATTTCGAGGCTGTCTATCAGGCCTTCGTCGTCGATCAGCGCGTGCGCGATTTCATGATCGAGAAGAACGCGCACGCTTACGACGAGATGAGAGAGCGGCTGCTCGAAGCGATCGAGCGGCGGCTGTGGACGCCGCGCAGCAATTCGGCGCGGTTCGATCTCGCTGCCACAGACCGTACACACGAAAGATCAGGCGGTGGCGACACCGCCGACCGACTGAAGATTGCATCCGGAGAAGTTTGACATGACTGAGGAAACCACCGAGACCACGACGGAGGCCACTGGCCACGACGATGCCCGCCACAGCGAGAAGATGGCCAAGAAGAAGGCCGCGCGCGACAAGATCATGGCGACGAAGACGGGCGAGAAGGGCCTGATCATCGTTCACACCGGCAAGGGCAAGGGCAAGTCGTCCTCGGCCTTCGGGATGATCTTCCGCCATATCGCGCATGGCAAGCCGTCCGCCGTGGTGCAGTTCATCAAGGGCGCGATGTGGACAGGCGAGCGCGACCTGATCGAGAAGCATTTCTCCGATGTCTGCCAGTTCCACACGATGGGCGAGGGCTTCACCTGGGAAACGCAGGACCGCGCGCGCGACGTTGCGGCCGCCGGTGCTGCCTGGGAGAAGGCCAAGGAGCTGATCCGTGACGAGCGCAACTCGATGGTGCTGCTCGATGAGATCAACATCGCGCTGCGCTACGATTACATCGATATCAACGAGGTCGTGGAGTTCCTGAAGACCGAAAAGCCCTATATGACTCATGTCGTTCTCACCGGGCGCAATGCCAAGGATGAGCTGATCGAGATCGCCGATCTGGTGACGGAGATGGAGCTGATCAAGCATCCTTTCCGCTCGGGTATCAAGGGGCAGGCGGGCGTGGAGTTCTGATGACGCAGAGTTGGGTTTTCTGGGCCGTTCTCTCGGCCGCGTTCGCGGCGCTGACGGCGATTTTCGCCAAGATCGGCGTGGCGGGCGTCAATTCGGATTTCGCGACGCTCATCCGCACCGTCGTCATTCTTGTCATCATCAGCGCCATCGTGATGGCAAGCGGGCAGTGGCAGCCGTTCTCCAGCATCTCGTCGAAGACCTGGCTGTTTCTGTGCCTTTCGGGCGCTGCGACGGGCGCGTCGTGGCTTGCCTATTTCCGCGCCTTGAAGATCGGCGATGCCGCACGCGTCGCGCCGATCGACAAGCTGTCGATCGTCCTCGTCGCCATCTTCGGCGTCGTGTTTCTCGGCGAGAAGCTGAACATGATGAACTGGCTCGGCGTCAGCCTGATTGCCGCAGGAGCTTTGCTTCTGGCGCTGTTCTGAGGCTCAGAGGCCGAGCCATACGCGCAGCGGATTGGCGGGGTCGGACAAGAGCTTGATCGTGAACGCGATGCAGACGATGACGAGCAGCGGCTTGATCAGCTTCGCGCCGATGCGCATCGCAAGCCGCGAACCGAGCTGGGCGCCGAGAAACTGACAGACGCCCATCAGCAGGCCGACCTTCCAGAGGATCGCGCCGAAGGAGACAAAGACGGCGAGCGCGCCGACGTTCGAGCCGAAGTTCAAGAGCTTGGTGTGCGCGGTTGCCTTCAGCATGCCGAAGCCCGCCAGCGACACGAAGCCGAGCATGAGGAACGAGCCGGTGCCGGGGCCAAAGACGCCGTCATAAAAGCCGATGGCAGGCACCAGCGTGAGGCCGAAGGCGAAGGGTGTGATGCGGCGGTGCTTGTCGACGTCGCCAAGATTCGGCTTCAGCGCGAAGTAGAGCGCGATCGCGATCAGCAGGACCGGCATGATTGCCCTCAGCACATCGCCCGGCACGATCGTCGCAAGTGCCGCGCCGAGCGCGCCACCCATGACCGCCATCAACGCCATCGGCAGCTGATCGCGCAGGTTCACGTGGCCCTTGCGAGCATAGGCGATGGTGGCCGATGCCGCGCCGAAGACCGATTGCACCTTGTTGGTGCCCAGTGTCTGCAGCGGCGGGATGCCCGCGATCAGCATGGCCGGAACGGTGATGAGGCCACCACCACCGGCTATGGCATCCACGAAACCGGCTAGGAAAGCTGCAAGGGCGAGAAGAAAAAGCAGGTGGGGGGCAAGATCGGACAAGGGGAAACCTGTGGGGCTGCTAATGCGCTGTGTCGTCGCGCTTGTTGCATTTACCTGACGGGGCTGCAATGGCTTGCGTGACACAGGCAACCGGCATTTCGCGCATATGACCGCACTCTCCTTCGATACCACCCGCCGCTACGTGCTCGGCCTCGGCTGCGAGCGCGCGGCGTCGCCTGACGAGGTCATGGCGCTGGTCGCTTCGGCATTGAAGATGGCGGGCGTCGAGCCCGGTCAGGTGGCCGGGGTGGCTTCGATCGATTCCCGGTGCGGCGAGCCGGCGATGGCGGTGGTTGCCACGCGGCTTGCGGTCCCCTCGGTATTCTTCGACGCCGCAACGCTCGAGAGGGAGACGCCGAGGATCAAGACCCCTTCCGATGTCGTCTTTGCGCGGGTGGGCTGCCATGGGGTTGCGGAATCCGCGGCGCTTGCGGCGATCGGGGCCTATGCCGAGCTTGTGCTGCCGAAAATCAAATCGGCGCATGCGACGGCTGCGATCGCACGCGCCCTGTTGCGGAAAGAATAGCGCTCGCTATGGTGACCGCCGAAGCTGTCGCAGCGGTTCTGTCGCGCGGCTGCCAAGGTATGACATGAAAACATGCAAGAGGGACGATTATGCATAAGGTGATTTACGATACGGATCCGGGTGTTGACGATGCGATGGCGCTGCTTTTCCTGCACCGTCATGCCGACATCGATCTGATCGGCATCACGACCGTGTTCGGCAACGCCTCGATCGAGACGACGACGCGCAACGCGCTGTTCCTCAAACGCGAATGGAACATTCCGGCACCCGTCGCCAAGGGCGCGAGTGTCACGATCGATCCGTCGCGCAAGGAAGGCGCCTGGCCGACCTTCGTGCATGGTGACGACGGGCTGGGTAACATCAATGTTCCCGAGGTGGTCGACGTGCCGCTCGATCCGCGTCCGGCCTACAAGTTCATCATCGATACCGTGCGCGCCAATCCTGGCGAGGTGACGCTGGTGGCTGTCGGGCGCATGACCAACCTTGCTCTGGCGCTGAAGGAAGATCCTGAGATTGCCGGCCTGGTGAAGCAGGTTGTCATCATGGGCGGCAACTTTTATGTGCCTGGCAATGTGACGCCTGTGGCCGAAGCCAATATCCATGGCGACCCCGAGGCCGCCGATATCGTGCTCACCGCACCGTGGCAGGTTGTCGTCATCGGCCTCGATGTCACCGCGATCACGACGATGAGCCGCAGCTATCTCGGCGCGATGGCGGCAAAGGGCGACAAGGCCGTGCAGCTGCTCGACAAGCTCTCGCAGTTCTACATCGATTTCTACAAGCATGCCGTCGAGGACGGGATGATGGTGCATGACAGCTGCGCCTGCGTCTATGTCGTGGCGCCGGAGCTGTTCACGACGATCTCGGGCGCGATGCGCGTCGTTTGCGGCGGCATCGCCGATGGCCAGACGATCATCAAGCAGGACGGCCGTCGTTTCCCGCCGGGCGATTGGGACGGCCTGCCGAGCCAGATCGCCTGCACCGGGATCCAGTCGCAGGAGGTCATCGACCTGATCCGCGATACGTTGCTTAACGCTTAGTCGGCAATCGTAACCGGTATTTCGGCGCAAGCGCATTGGCGAATCCATTCAGCCGCTTGCGCCGATATTCTCATAATTTGAATCCGCTTTGGGCGCTGCAATCGGCGTGATCCTGACATGCATCTTCGCTGCGTTTGCGGCGTTGACGTCGTCCGCCGCCGGGCATAGATCATCGTCATGATCGAAACGGTACTTTCTCACCTCCCGGCGATGGATCCCGGCAGTGTCTGGCTCGTGGGCGCGGGGCCCGGCGATCCGGGCCTTTTGACGCTGCTTGCTGTCAAGGGGCTGATGGAAGCCGATGTCATCGTGCATGATGCGTTGGTCGATGCCGAGTGCCTGAAGCTGGCGCGGCCGGGTGCCGTTCTCGAATATGCGGGAAAGCGCGGCGGTAAGCCTTCCGCCAAACAGCGCGACATCTCGCTTCGCCTGGTCGAGCTCGCGCAGGCGGGAAATCGCGTTCTCAGGCTGAAGGGTGGTGATCCCTTCGTCTTCGGGCGTGGGGGCGAAGAGGCGCTGACGCTGGTCGAATACAACGTCCCATTTCGCATCGTGCCGGGCATTTCGGCGGGGATCGGCGGGCTTGCCTATGCGGGTATCCCCGTGACCCACCGCGACATCAATCATGCGGTGACGTTTTTGACCGGCCACAATTCATCGGGGCTGGTGCCGGACGCGATAAACTGGGATGCTATAGGCAAGGGCTCGCCCGTCATCGTCATGTATATGGCGATGAAGCATATTGCCGAGATCAGTGCCAACCTGATTGCCGCGGGGCGCTCGCGCAACGAGCCGGTCGCTTTCGTTTGTAATGCGTCCACGAGCGCGCAGCAGGTGCTGGAAACAACGCTCGGCGAGGCACCGGTCGCAGCGCTGACGTCGGGTATTGAGCCACCGGCGATCGTGGTGGTCGGCGAGGTGGTGCGGTTGCGTGGCTCTCTCGATTGGCTGGGTGCGCTGGCCGGACGACGGTTGCATCCCGATCCGTTCCGGAGGTCCGGCAGTAAGGAGACGGCATGAGTGGTCTGTTGATTGCAGCCCCGTCCTCCGGGTCGGGAAAGACGACGGTGACGCTTGGGCTCCTCAGGGCGCTTCGCAAGCGCGGGGTGGAGGTCGCGCCTGGAAAGGCGGGGCCTGACTATATCGATCCGGCCTTCCATGCCGCGGCAAGCGGCGTCGCCTGTCTCAATTTCGATCCCTGGGCGATGCGCCCCGAACTGATCGCCGCCAACGCGACGCTGCATCGCTCCGGCGACCGTCTGCTTGTCATCGAGGCGATGATGGGTCTCTTCGACGGGGCGGCCGACGGCAAGGGGACGGCGGCGGATCTGGCGGCGATGCTGGGGCTTTCCGTCGTTCTTGTGGTTGACGCTTCGCACATGTCGCAGTCTGTCGCCGCGCTTGTGGCCGGCTTTGCCGGGTTCCGCGCCGATGTCCGGATCGCCGGCGTCATCCTCAATAAGGTTGGCGGCGATCGGCATGAGATGATGCTGCGCCAGGCGCTCGAGGCGAGCCGCATGCCTGTGATTGCAGTCGTGCGCCGGGACGCCGAGATCGCGCTGCCGGAGCGGCATCTTGGTCTTGTGCAGGCCGGCGAGCATGAGGCGCTGGAGAAATTCGTCGAGCATGCGGCGCAGGCGGTCTCGCAGAACTGCAATTTCGACTTCCTGATGCGTGTCGCCAGACAGGGTTTCGCACGGCCCTCGACCGCCAATATCGACCGTCTGCCGCCGCTTGGCAGCCGGATCGCGGTGGCACGCGATATCGCGTTTGCCTTCTGCTACGAGCACATGCTGCTCGGCTGGCGGCGTCGCGGCGCAGATATCTCGTTTTTCTCGCCGCTTGCCGACGAGCCGCCGGAGCGCACCGCAGACGCCATCTATCTCCCCGGCGGCTACCCGGAACTGCACGCCGGACGGATCGCCGCCGCGTCGACCTTTCGCGAGAGCATGCGCCAGGCAGCAGAAGGTGGGGTGCGGATCTACGGGGAGTGCGGTGGCTACATGGTGATGGGCGATGGGCTGGTGGATGCCAGCGGCGAACGCCACGAAATGCTCGGGCTTCTGCCGCTGGTCACCAGCTATGAGGAGCGCAGGCGTCATCTCGGTTATCGGCGGGTCTATCCCATCAACGGCTCGTTCTTCACGCAGCCGATGACGGCGCACGAGTTTCACTATTCGTCGGTGGTTTCCGAAGGCGAGGCGGACCGGCTTTTCAAGGTGACCGACGCATTGAACAACGATCTTGGCACGGCTGGCCTGCAGCGCTGGCAGGTGGCCGGGTCCTACATGCATCTCATCGACGTGGCGGCGCAGGTCAGCGGACCGGCGGGTAGCGCCGGCGGACCGGCACGATGAATGCGCCGATCATCCATGGTGGCGGCATAACGGCCGCCGCAGCCCTTTATGGTGGCAGGCTCGAGGAGTGGCTCGATCTCTCCACTGGTATCAGCCCGTTTCCGGCGGTCCTGCCTGATATCCCCATGCGCGCCTGGCATCGGTTGCCGGATCAGCATCTCGTCCACGAGGCGCGGGAGGCGGCGCGGGATTATTATGGCAGCGGCGACAGCCTGCCGTTGCCGGTGCCCGGCACCCAATCGGTCATTCAGCTTCTGCCGCGTTTGATTGCGGCGGGCGGGCGCGTTGCCATTCTCGGGCCGACTTACGGTGAATATGAGCGGGCCTTCGTGATCGCCGGAGCGGCTGTCGATCGGCTTGATGGGATCGACGAGATCGGTGACCATCACGCGCTTGTCGTCATCGTCAATCCTAACAATCCCGATGGCCGGATCTACCAGCCCGACGTGCTCTTAAATCTTGCGCGTCGGCTGGCGGCGCGGGGAGGGATTCTCGTCGTGGATGAAGCATTCGGCGATACGGTTGCCGAGGCCAGTGTCGCCGGCCATGTCGGGGATCACGCCAATCTCATCGTCTTTCGCTCCTTCGGCAAGTTCTTCGGTCTTGCCGGGTTGCGGCTCGGATTTGTCATCGCGGCGCGGCCGATTCTCGATGGGTTCGAGAGCTTGCTTGGCCCGTGGGCTGTCTCCGGGCCGGCGCTGTCGATCGCCGCTTCCCTGCTGCGCACCGATACCGAGCCGCTGCGGCGCGCGGTCGCTGAGCGCAGCGAGGCGATGCGTGAGGTTCTGACCAAAGGCGGGCTTCGCATTCGCGGCGGCACCGCGCTTTTCTCGCTGGTCGAAGACGAGGCGGCGGATGCGTTGCAGGCACATCTGAGCGTGCACCACATTCTGGTCCGCAAGTTCGATTATGCCCCTTCCTGGCTGCGCTTCGGCGTGACCGCGGATACCACTGGCGACCTCAGGCTCGCCGATGCCCTGTTGAGCTTCAATCGATGATTTTTGAACTGAATCTTCTCGTGCTGGTGCTTGCTTTGATGCTCGACAGGATCGTTGGCGATCCGGATGTGCTGTGGGCGCGGCTGCCGCACCCGATCGTGCTGTTCGGCAAGGCGATCTCGCGGATGGAGACGCTGTTCAATCGGACGGAACTGCCAGGCAAGAGCCGCGGTCGCAACGGCATGCTGGTCATCTCGGTCCTGCTTCTGATCGCGATCGTCGCGGGCATTGCGCTGCATCTCTTCTTCGCGCTGTTCGGGCTTGCGGGCATCTTGCTCGAGGTTCTCTGCGTCACGGTGTTCCTGGCTCAAAAGAGCCTTGCCGATCATGTCGAGGCGGTTGCCACCGGTCTTCGACAGGGTGGGCTCGATGGTGGGCGGAAGGCCGTGTCGATGATCGTCGGGCGCGACCCGGAAACGCTGGACGAGCCGGCTGTCTGCAGGGCAGCGATCGAGAGCCTTGCCGAGAATTTTTCGGACGGCGTCGTCGCGCCGGCGCTATGGTATCTCGTGTTCGGTCTGCCGGGATTGCTTGCCTACAAGATGCTGAACACGGCGGATTCGATGATCGGCCACAAGTCGGAACGCTATGTCGATTTCGGCTGGGCGTCGGCAAGGCTTGATGATCTCGCGAACTGGCCGGCGGCGCGGCTGTCGATCGCGCTGATCGCGGCGGGTGCGTGGTTGAGGCGCGGCGGCGATGCCTGCCGCGAGGCGTTCAAGATCGCGATGCGCGACGGGGGCATGCATCGCTCGCCGAACTCCGGCCGCCCGGAAGCGGCGATGGCTGGTGCGCTCAATGTGCAACTCGCGGGACCGCGCGTCTATTCCGGTGTCGTGGTGATGGAGCCGATGATCAATGGCGGAGGCAGAGAGACCGCTGTCATCGAGGACATCGAGAGCGCGGTCTCCGTCTTCTATGCCAGCTGCTCGGTTCTTGCCTTCGTCGCGCTGGTGATCTTCCTGTTTCTTCTGTAGATCGCCGCCGATACTGTTATCATATTGATTACCATGCTCCTTAAGCGGATGTAACGTCTCCCGTCGTAGTCTTGTTCAACTGTATTCATGCAGAATGAACGAGGGGACGATGAGAACTATACTTGCAGGAGCTGCGGCGATCGTATTGCTGCAGTTGTCGGCCGTTGCGGCTGAGGCCTCGACCTTGATCGCGAAGATCAGCATCAGCTCGCAAACCATGACGGTCACCGAAAACGGCTTCGTCAAATATCGCTGGAAGGTTTCGACGGCGCGCTCCGGTTATAGGACGCCTGTCGGTTCCTGGAGCGCCAAGTGGCTGTCGCGTGACCACCGCTCGAAGAAGTATGACGATGCGCCGATGCCATACGCGGTGTTCTTCAATGGCGGCTATGCAGTGCATGCCACCTTTGATCTCAAGCGTCTCGGCCGCCCGGCATCGCATGGATGCATTCGCCTGCATCCCAACAATGCCGCGCAGTTTTTCGACATGACGCGGCAGGCGGGATTGGCCAATACGCGGGTCGTCGTGACGAACTGAGCGAGGCGAAACGTCGCGGAAACGGTTGCCGGCTGCCTTTTGGTGCATGCTGTTTGAGCAACAGTACCTGCGCAAATTGCGCGTCGGGCTGGACGAAAGCATTGGCTTTTGAAATGGATTTGCCTATGAGGGGGAAAACTATCATTTCCAAGAGGTACAGGCGTGACCGCTACATTCGATAAAGTTGCCGACATCATTGCAGAAACCAGCGAGATCGATCGTGATACGATCACGCCGGAAAGCCATACGATCGACGACCTCGGTATCGACAGCCTCGACTTCCTCGATATCGTTTTCGCCATCGACAAGGAATTCGGCATCAAGATCCCGCTCGAAAAGTGGACGCAGGAAGTCAACGAGGGAAAGGTTTCCACGTCGGAATACTTCGTGCTGAAGAACCTCTGCGCCAAGATCGACGAACTGCGCGCCGCCAAGGCCTGATCGATACGCACAATTTTTTTCTCCGCCCTGTCGCCATTCACCATGGCGGCCGGGCGGTTTTGTTACTAAGTAGGCCCACAGGGTCGCGGTTTGCGAAATCGGCTCCGATTTTCGCAAGGCTCGGTCCTGTCGATTAGAAAATGATAGAGCGTCCTTTGTGCGTCCCTTCGGATGCACGGCGCTCTAGCCGACGGCATGTTGCCTGTGCGGCCGGAGGATCCGATGCTCCTGGAATACTTCCAGATGATCGATCGCGTCGAGGCGGTCGACCTTCAGACCAAGACACTCAAGGCACGCTCCGTCGTGCCGGCGAAGAGCCCGGTGTTCGAAGGTCATTTTCCCGGCATGCCCCTTGTCCCGGGCGTGCTTCTCATTGAAACCATGGCGCAGGCCTCAGGCATGCTGGTGCTGGCGGCGACCGATTTCGCGGCCATGCCGTTCCTGATGTCGGTCGACGGTGCGAAGATGCGCACCTTCGTCGAGCCGGAGGCGGTCCTC
Source organism: Rhizobium sp. UBA1881 (assembly GCF_002338015.1). Lineage (NCBI taxonomy): Bacteria > Pseudomonadati > Pseudomonadota > Alphaproteobacteria > Hyphomicrobiales > Rhizobiaceae > Rhizobium > Rhizobium sp. UBA1881. Next base: position 7,957 of record NZ_DDHH01000157.1, on the reverse strand, counting down.
GATATCGAGGCGTTTCTGGAGCACGACGGCTCGGGCTTCGCGGTCACCAAGGCCAAGATCACCAGCGGCGGCAAGAAAGTGTGCGACGCGCAGCTGAAGCTGCGCACCATGCCGTTCAGCGAAATTCCGCTTGGTGACATCGTCAAGAAACGCGCCAGTGAAATCGGCCTGATGGATGCAATCGCTGCGCAGGGAGTGAATGGATGAGCAAGGCTCAGAATGATGTCGTCATCACGGGCGTCGGTATCGTAACCTGTCAGGGCGTCGGCAAGGAGCCGCATATCGCGTTGCTCAACGCCGCCGACGCACCGAAGACGGTTGTCGAGACCGAGAAGTTCAAGCCCTATCCGATCCATCCGCTGCCCGAAGTGGATTGGTCGCTGCAGATCGCCAAGCGCGGCGATCAGCGGCAGATGGAAAACTGGCAGCGCATCGGCGTGTTTGCGGCGGGCCTGGCTCTCGACGACGCCGGTCTCAAGGACAATGTCGAAGCCTGCGGCACGATGGACATGATCGTGGCAGCCGGCGGCGGCGAGCGCGACATCAATGTCGACACGCTGATCGTCGATGAAGGCCTGAAGCGCAACGACCGCGAAGTTCTCTTGAACGAGAAGCTCACGACCGAGCTTCGCCCGACGCTCTTCCTGGCGCAGCTCTCAAACCTGCTCGCCGGCAATATCTCGATCGTCCACAAGGTCACAGGCTCCTCGCGCACCTTCATGGGTGAGGAATCGGCCGGCATTTCCGCCGTCGAGACCGCGTTCTACCGCATCAAGTCAGGCGAATCCTCGCATGCGCTGGTTGGCGGCGCGTTTTCTGCCGAGCGTCTCGACATGGTTCTGCTGTTCGAGGCGATCGGCTCGCATTCGCGCGGCGAATGGCAGCCCTTGTGGTCGCGCAACGACGGCGGCATCACCAGCGGTTCTCTCGGCGCCTTCCTGGTGCTCGAATCGCGGGCGCATGCCGAAGAGCGCGGCGCCCATATCTATTCGACGATCTCGTCCATCGAGGGCGATCGCGGCAATCGCGGCGCCGGCAATCTCGAAAAGCGCCTTGAGCGGCTGCTCGAGCCGGCCAGGGGCCTGCCGGCCGAAAGCACGGCGATCTTCTCAGGTTCCTCGGGCATGCCCGAGCTCGCCTCGCGCGAAAAGGCGGTTCTGGAGCATCAGCTGCCGGGCGCTGCCATCCGCGGCTTCGGCGGCGTGACCGGCCATGGACTGGAGGCGCACTTCACCCTCGGGTTGGCGCTGGCCGCCCTTGCCATCGACGGCGAGGCCAAGGTGCCGGCATTCGACGGCGCATACGAGAAAGCAATGAGCACAGGCACGAAGGCCGCTGTCGTCACGACGGTCGGGCATCAGCGTGGCGAAGGCGTCGCCGTTTTGTCGGCGGACGCGTGAGGAGCAGGCACATGACGGATCAAGCTTACAAGGATCATCTCGGCCGCCCGATCGTGGCTGTGACCGGCGTCGGCATCATGACCTCGCTGGGGCAGGGCCTCAAGGACAACTGGTCGGCGCTGATATCGGGCAAATCCGGTATCCACGATATCAACCGTTTCCCGACGGACGGTCTTTCGACGCGGATCGCCGGCACTGTCGATTTCATCGACGTTCCGGCGCCGAACGCCGTCGAGCGCTCCTACGCATTCGCGCGCGAGACGACGATCGAGGCGCTGGCCGATGCCGATATATCAGGCGATTTCAACGGCCCGCTGTTTCTCGCAGCACCGCCGATCGAGCCGGAGTGGATTGCCCGCTTCGAACTCGGCGATCGTTCGCCGCCGCCCTCGCAGCCGGGCGACGCCTATGACCGTTTCCTGACCGCGATGCGCCAGCGTCCCGATCCGGCGTTCCACGAGGCGGCGCTGTTCGGCGCCATCTCGGAGCGTCTGGCTGATCGTTTCGGTACGCGCGGTCTGCCGGTGACGCTGTCGACGGCCTGTGCTTCGGGCGCGACCGCGATCCAGCTCGGCATCGAGGCGATCCGCCAGGGCCGCACGAACCGGGCCCTTGCCGTTGCGACCGATGGCTCGGTCAGTGCCGAGGCGCTGATCCGCTTCTCGCTGCTCTCGGCCCTGTCGACGCAGAACGACAACCCGACCAAGGCTTCCAAGCCGTTCAGCAAGGACCGCGACGGCTTTGTCATCGCCGAAGGTGCTGCGACGCTGGTGCTGGAATCGCTGGAATCGGCGATTGCGCGTGGCGCCAAGGTGCTTGGCATCATGAAGGGTGCCGGCGAAAAGGCCGACAGCTTCCATCGCACACGGTCCTCGCCGGATGGCGGCCCCGCGATCGCGACGATCCGCGCAGCTCTTGCCGATGCGGGCATGGATGAAGGCGATATCGGCTACATCAACGCTCATGGCACCTCGACGCCTGAGAACGACAAGATGGAATATGGCTCGATGCTTGCTGTTTTCGGCGACCGCATGGCGTCCATTCCGCTGTCGTCGAACAAGTCGATGATCGGCCATACGCTGACGGCGGCTGGTGCCGTCGAAGCCGTGTTCTCGCTGCAGACGATGCGGACGGGCACGCTGCCGCCGACCATCAACTACACCAACCCGGATCCGGCGATCGTTCTCGACGTGGTGCCGAATGTGAAGCGGGACGCGCAGGTCAACGCCGTGCTTTCCAACTCCTTCGGCTTCGGCGGCCAGAACGCCAGCCTTGTCATGGCGCTGGAACCGGCTTAAGCGGTTTGCGACCATAAATTCCATTGTTGCGGCCGCGCCCGGTAAGGGCCTGCGGGACGCGACAGCAACCATAAACCGCGCATCGGCCGTCCGGCTGGTGCGACCGCGAAGGATTTTGCCATGCGCGCTCTGCAACTGATCGACGACCGCAAGCTCGAGATCACCGATCTGCCTGAACCCGATGCGCCCGGCGCCGGCGAAGTGACGCTGCGCGTCAAGGCGGTCGCGCTCAACCATATCGACGTCTGGGGCTGGCGCGGCATGGCGTTCGCCAAGCGCAAGATGCCGCTCGTCATCGGTGCGGAAGCATCCGGTGTCGTCGAGGCGATCGGTCCCGGCGTGTCCAATGTGCTTCCGGGCCAGCTGGTTGCCGTCTATGGCGCGCGCACCTGCGGCCTCTGCCGTCCGTGCCGCGAGGGGCGCGATAATCTCTGCGAACACGTCTCGGGCGTTCACGGCTTCCACCTTGATGGCTTCGCACAGGAGAAGGTCAACCTTCCGGCTCGTCTGCTGGTGCCTGCACCTCCCGGCGTCGATGCCGTCGGTGCTGCCGTCGCACCGGTTACCTTTGGTACGGTCGAGCACATGCTGTTCGACAACGCCAAGCTGGAGCCGGGCGAAACCATACTCGTCCATGCCGGCGGTTCCGGCATCGGCACGGCGGCGATCCAGCTTGCCAAGAAGATCGGCTGCACCGTCATCACCACCGTTGGCTCCGACGACAAGATCGAGAAGGCCAAGGCGCTCGGCGCCGATCACGTTATCAACTACCGCACCGACCGTTTCGAGGGCGTGGTGCGCAAGCTCACCAAGAAGAAGGGCGTCGACGTCGTCTTCGAACATGTGGGCAAGGACACCTGGGCCGGCTCGATGCTCTGCCTGAAGCGCGGCGGGCGTCTTGTGACCTGTGGCTCGACATCGGGCGTCTCGACCGACATGAACCTGATGATGCTGTTCCAGCAGCAGCTGAAGCTGCTCGGCTCCTTCGGCTGCCGCATGGAGAACATGGCCGACGCCATGCAGAAGATGGGCCGTGGCCTCGTGCATCCCGTCATCGACACCGAAGTCAGCTTCGACGATATCGACCGGGCGCTGGAGCGCATGGAGTCGCGCCAGATTTTCGGCAAGATCATCCTGAAGATGGATTGATCCCTTGGAGCTGTTCATCACCCGGATCGTCCTGAAACTGGACCATTTTCGCCAGTGGCTGATCGCGCAGGTGATGTTCGGCTTCCTCAACTTCCTGAAGATCTTCCCGGCCGACGGGGCGATCAATTTCATCGATTGGCTGATGCGCAAGATCGGCCCGAAGATGAAGCGCCACAAGCTGATTCTGGCCAATCTCCGCAACGCCTTTCCCGAAAAGAGCGACGAGGAGATCAACCAGATCGCGCTTGGCAGCTGGGCCAATATGGGTCGGCTCGCTGCGGAATATGTGTTTCTCGATCGGCTGTTCGATTTCGATCCGGAGAAGAGCGCGCCGGGCAGGGTAGAGGTGTCAGGGATCCCGATCTTCCTCGATCTCCTGGAGAACCCGCGTCCCTTCATCGTCTTTACCGGCCATACCGGCAATTTCGAGCTGCTGCCGGTGGCGGGCGCCGCCTTCGGTCTCTACGTCAGCGTCCTCTTCCGGCCGCCGAACAATCCTTACGTGGCCCAGAAGGTGTTCGACTTCCGCAGTGCCCGCATGGGCAAGTTGGTGCCTTCGCATGCCGGATCGTCGTTTGCGCTTGCTCGCCAGCTGGAAGCGGAGCAGGGGGTCGGCGTGCTCGTCGACCAGAAGTTCGGCCGTGGCCTGAAAACCGAGTTCTTCGGCCTGCCGGTGAAGACCAATCCGCTGCTCGGCAAGCTGGTGCGCCAGTTCAACTGCGAGGTCTACCCGGCCCGCTGTATCCGCCTTCCCGGTAATCGGTACCGGCTGGAAATCGAACCAAAGGTCGAGCTGCCGCGCGATGCGAACGGCAACCTAGATATGGTCGGTACCGCACAGCTCTTGAACGACAAGGTTGAAAGCTGGGTGCGGGAATACCCGGAACAGTGGCTTTGGTACCATGACCGGTGGGAAATCAAGCGCCAAGTCATGTAGTGGGCCCTCTACTACATCTTGTCATTGAAAAACAAGGTCTCTTCGTCATTGAACATGAAACGGCGTCATGTTACCGATTTCTGACAAAAGGGATCGTGAACGGTAAAGACGCCGGCATGCTCTCTTACATCGAAGAAATTCCCTCACGGAAATCGGCATGGGAGGTGTCGTGCTCGGGCTTTTTCAGGCATTCTCGTTGCGGTGTTCGCAGATTGACGAGGCCATAAGGCTTGGTGACGATGCGCGCGTAAGCAGCCTCGACGGCTCGATCGACGCGCTTATCGAGACAATCCTTGGCTACCGCGCTACCAATCTGTTCTACGCGCACATGCAGATGCAGTTTGTCGGCTGCTTGATCGATCAGTACGCCGAAGACAGCGAATCCGTGCGCGAGCATGTAAAGCTGCTCGCCTACATGATGGAGCAGTATCTCGGTTCGACCGTTCCGCGCTGGCAGATGCCGCCGCTGGAGCGCATGGACCGGGAACGCGTATCCGCGCCTGCCGCCTACGTGCCCAATACCGACAACGGCAACTTCCTGAACTCGGCGATCCTCGAATCCCTGCCGGATCGGGTCGCGGTCGTGACCAAGGACTACCGCTACCTCTACGCCAATGCCGCGAGTGCCGCCTACGCCAAGCGCAAGCCATTTGAAATGGTCGGTCGCCATATCAAGGACGTGCTCGGTGAAGCACGCTTCGTGGACTGCATCAAGGGAATGCTCGACTCGTGTTTTGCGGGTGGAACATGCGATCAGACCTATGAACGACCCGAAGAAAACGCCGTGTATAGAACACGGTACCGCATGTCGCCGCTGCGGGATTCTTCCGGCTATATCATCGGGGCGCTTATCGTCTCGCAGGATGCCGGATCCTCGTCGGCGGCCAATCTGGCTGCCTGATCACGCCTTCGTCCACACCGCCAGTTCATATCCATCGGGATCTGCGAAGTGAAAGCGGCTGCCGCCTGGGAAGCCGAAGATCGGGCGAACGATCTTGCCACCCGCGTCTTCGACCGCTTGTAACGCCGCCGGCAGGTCGTCGGCATATAGGATGACGAGTGGGCCGCCGGGGCGGGGTGCCTCGAGGTTGGTGAAGCCGCCCTTCAGCAGTCCATCGTCGAATTCGCAGTAGTTGGGGCCGTAGTCGGTAAAGCGCCAGCCGAAGGCCTTGCCGTAGAACGCCTTTGAGCGCTCGATGTCGGCTACATTGAACTCGACATAGTCGATACGAAGCTCGGTTTTCGTAGATGTCATCGTTGCTTCCTAGATTTCCATCAGCTTCTTCAGCGCTTCGAGATCGCGCGCCACATGCGCCGCATCGGCCTCGAACTGCTCGTCAGTCATATCCGGCAGGCGGAGCAAAGTGAACATCACCTCGCAGCCGTCGCCATTGGTGACGATCCTGAGCGCGTTATAGACGCGCAATCCGTTCGCGATCGTGACGGTATGGTCGAGAACGCCGAATTCGTTGTGGGGGGCGAAGCTCACGCGAACCGTGCCGAGGACGCCCTTGGCGATCCAGTCGTCGCCGCTTTTCTCCAGGCCGGATGCAAGGCCCGATGCCCAGAGCGGCATGTTTTCAGGCGCCCCGGCAAAGGCCCAGACGTCCCGCCAGTTCCGCTCGATGGACCGGTGAATAATTCTTGCAGGCATGGTTGCCACGGGTTCTCCTCCTTCATTTTCGCGGGCGGCTTAACGTCGCATATTGACCGCGCATCACTGCCGCTCGGGTGCCAACGGCACCAAAACCGCCGAGATCAGGGCCTCGTTGGCAATATGGTTCACTTGGCGCCGGACGCAATACGCGACCGATCCGAGGCGAATCGAACTTGCCGTATGAGCTAGAGAGTGCCACAACACCCGTCCAATTTGACTAAAGCGCCTCGCGATCTTTCAGATTCACTCGTTGCGCTTTAGATCTTTGTTTTACCGCATGTCGTTATCGCAAAACCGCTTCACACTTTTGCGCGACATGCTCTAACCGGAGAGATATCGTGGAAAAGGCAGAAATCGGGCTGATCGGCCTTGCGGTCATGGGTTCCAACCTCGCTCTGAACATCGCGGAAAAGGGCAACAAGATTGCGGTGTTCAACCGCACGCCCGACAAGACGGACGAGTTCTACGAGAGCGCCGGCGATCTGAAGAAGCAGATCATTCCGTGCAAGACGATCGAGGAATTCGTCGAGGCGATCCGCCCGCCGCGCCCGATCATCATCATGATCAAGGCCGGCGAGCCGGTCGACCAGCAGATGGAGCTGCTGCGTCCGCATCTCTCCAAGGGCGACATCATGATCGATGCCGGCAACGCCAACTTCCGCGACACGATCGCCCGCTTCGATCGCCTCAAGGACACCGACCTGACCTTCATCGGCATGGGTGTTTCCGGTGGCGAGGAAGGTGCGCGTCACGGCCCGTCGATCATGGTCGGCGGCACGGAAGATAGCTGGAAGCGCGTCGAGCCGGTGCTGACCTCGATCGCCGCCAAGTACAAGGGCGACCCGTGCGTGGCCTGGCTCGGCAATGACGGCGCCGGTCACTTCGTCAAGACGATCCACAACGGCATCGAATATGCCGACATGCAGATGATCGCCGAAATCTACGGCGTCCTGCGCGACGGTCTCGGCAAGAGTGCCAAGGACATCTCAGGCATCTTCGGCGACTGGAACAAGGGCCGCCTGAACTCCTACCTGATCGAGATCTCCGAGAAGGTTCTGGCCGCGACCGACCCGATCTCCGGCGGTGCGATGGTCGACATGATCCTCGACAAGGCCGGCCAGAAGGGCACCGGCAAGTGGTCGGCGATCGAAGCGCAGAACATGGGCATTCCGGCAACGGCGATCGAAGCGGCCGTTGCCGCCCGCAGCCTGTCGTCGATGAAGACCGAGCGCGAAGCCGCCGAGAAGATCTTCGGCAAGCCGGAATACAACTTCCCGGTCGCTTACGGCCCCGAGCTCGTCAAGGACCTGGAACTGGCTCTCTTCGCCGCCAAGATCGGCGCGTATGCGCAGGGCTTCGCGGTGATGGCGGAAGCCTCGCGCGAGTTCAAGTGGTCGCTGCCGATGCCAACCATTGCCAAGATCTGGCGTGACGGCTGCATCATCCGTTCGCAGTTCCTCGACGAGATCACCTCGGCCTTCACCAAGGCGCCTGACGTCGCCAACCTGATCGTGAC
>NZ_DDHH01000059.1:0-13576 GCF_002338015.1 Rhizobium sp. UBA1881 | reverse complement strand
GCGCCGCCCTCCCCTCGCTCACCCGCCCGAAACGCACCGGCGACAATGCCGCCGACACGGCGGCCACCGGCCTGCCAAGCACTTCTTCCTTCGGCCCGAAGCCACGCACCTGGCCGTCCGCCAGCACCAGCACCTTGTCGATACCCGCAAGCGCGCTCGGCCGGTGCGCGATGACGATCGCCACGCCGCCGCGCTCACGCACGCCCGCGATCGCGCGGGTCAGCGCCGCATCGCCCTCGGCGTCGAGATTGGCATTCGGCTCGTCGAGTACGACCAGAAAGGGATCGCCGTAAAGCGCGCGCGCCAGTGCCAGCCGCTGCCGCTGGCCGGCGGAAAGCACAGCACCCTCCTCGCCAATCTCGGTATCGAAACCCTCGGGCATCCGCACGATCATCTCATAAATGCCGGCGGCCCTGGCGGCCGCGATCACCGCATCCGACGAGGCCGTCGGATCGAAGCGGGCGATGTTGTCGGCAATCGTTCCATCGAAGAGCCCGACCTCCTGCGGCAGGTAACCGATGTGCCGCCCGAGCGCCTCCGGCTCCCATTGCGACAGCGACGCATCGTCGAGCCGCACGGCCCCCATGCGCGCCGCCCATATCCCAACCAGCCCGCGCGCCAGCGACGACTTGCCTGATGCGCTCGGCCCGACGATCCCGATCGCCTCGCCCGCCTTGGCTTCGAACGAGATGCCGCGCAGCAGCGGGACGGCCGAACCGGGTGCTGACAGATGCAGGTTCTCCACCTTCAGCCCTTTGACCGGCGCAGGCAGCCGCACGTCCGGGTCGCTGACTTCATCCGCCTCGCTCAACCCAAGCAACCGCGCCCAGCTCTGACGCGCCGCCGCAAAACCCCGCCACTGGCCGATCGCCAGTTCCACGGGCGCCAACGCCCGGCTGATCAGGATGGAGCTCGCGATCATGATCCCGCCCGTCGCCTCCTGGCGAATGACGAGAACGGCCCCGACGGCCAGCACGCCCGACTGCAGCACAAGCCGCACGACGCGCGACAGTGTCGACAGCGACACGGTGATCCCGGTCGCCTTAAACTGCGTGTCGCGGTAGCGGAGATTGATCGCCGACCAGCGCTCCTCCAGCCGCCGCGCGAAACCCATCGACGCCACCGTCTCGGCATTGCGGCGCGTGGCTTCGGCAAGCGCCGTCCGCTCCAGCCCGATCCTGGCTGCAGCCTGCGTCGGCGCCCGGGTGCGGACTTCGGCAATGATGGTCAGGCCAACGAGAACAAGCGCCCCCGCCAGCGCGACCGACCCGATCCAGACATGAAACAGGAAGCAGAGGCCGAGATAGAACGGCATCCACGGAAGATCGAACAGCGCCGTCGGCCCCGGCCCGGAGAGAAAGCCGCGCACCATGTCGATATCGCGCATCGGCTGCAGCCCGTTTTCCTCGACGCTGCGCCGCGACGGCGCGGTGGCGAAGGAGCGGAAGACGATCGGCCCGAAACGCTCGTCGACCGACTGCCCCAGCCGCGCCAGCACCAGTGAGCGCAACAGTTCGAGCAGCCCCAGGAAGGCGAAGAGCGTCAGCGTGATGATGCCGAGCCCGACAAGCGTCGGGAGGCTGCGGGCGGGAATGACGCGGTCATAGACCTGCAGCATGAAGAACGAGCCTGTCAGTGCCAGGATGTTGATGAAGCAGCTCGTCATTCCGATCCCAATCAACGTGCCCCGCACGGACGAGACGGCGGAAATCAGGAACGGCGCGGATGTTTTCGCCTTGAATTGGGACAAATGGCCTCGCGATCGCATGAAACTGGGGCAGTGATGTCCCGAACATGGATCACAACAGTGACGAGAGCTTGCTCTTTCTATGGTTGTGCAAAACTAATAAATCTCACTGTTAACGCGAGTTTTGCATCGCAACATGACCCTGTGCCGCCATGACGCAATACCGTCCCCTGATGAGACAGCTGCCCAAAATTTGCGTTTGCCCGACATCGCTCGTGTCCACGACACCGAGCGGACCAGCACAGGATTGAACAGGTGGGTCATGGCGAAGAGGAGAATGTCGTCAAAAGCTTATTGATCGACAGGGACAGTCAAGCTATGCAGGGGACGTTGTCCACGTAGCTCAGCAGGATAGAGCACAGGATTCCTAATCCTGGGGTCGGAGGTTCGAATCCTCTCGTGGACACCATTTTCCTGCACATTCGATCGTCTGCCGCGGCCTTGGCCGGGCTCCATCGCGTCACGCGCGTGTGGGGAAGACCCGGGCAGCCCGGGTCTCCGATATCAGCCGATCATTCGCCCAAACGCTGTTCTGCGAGCCGCACCCAGTACGAAATGCCGTGGCTGATGACGTCGTCGTTGAAGTCGTAGGCCGGATTGTGCAGGCCGGCGGTGTCGCCATTGCCGATGAAGATGAAGGCGCCCGGGCGGGCGTTCAGCATGTAGGAGAAATCCTCGCCGCCCATCATCGGATCGATATCGACATCGACGTTGCCAACACCCGCGATATCCGTCGCCACCGCCGTCGCATGCTCCGTCTCACTCGCATGATTGGATGTGACGGGATAGTTGCGCTGAAAATGGATATCGGCCACCGCATCATGCGCTTCGGCCACGCCGGAAACGATCTGCCGGAAGCGCTTCTCCGCGAGATCGCGCACCGCCTCGTCGAGCGTGCGCACGGTGCCGGCGAACGTCGCCTCGTTGGGGATGACGTTATGCGCGAAGCCGGCGTTGAACTTGGTGACCGACACCACGACCGAGCGCAGCGGATCGACATTGCGGGATGCGATCATCTGCAGGTTGGTAATGATCTGCGTGCCGATCGCGATCGGGTCGATCGTGCGATTCGGCTGCGCCGCATGCCCGCCGCGCCCCTTGACCGTGACGGTGAACTCGTCGGTCGCGGCCATGATCGGCCCCTTGCGGATGGCGAAATGGCCGACGGGCAGGCCGGGCATGTTGTGCATGCCGTAGACTTCCTGGATGCCGAAGCGCTCCATCATGCCGTCCTTGACCATCAGATCGCCGCCGGCGCCACCTTCTTCCGCCGGCTGGAAGATCACCGCGACATTGCCGTTGAAATTGCGGGTCTCGGCCAGATACTTCGCGGCTCCGAGCAGCATCGCCGTGTGCCCGTCATGGCCGCAGGCGTGCATCTTGCCCGCTATCTTCGATGCCCATGGCTTGCCCGATATCTCGGTCAGCGGCAGCGCGTCCATGTCGGCGCGCAGGCCGATGGTGCGCGATCCCGCGCCATTGCCCTTGATAAGGCCGACCACGCCGGTGCGGCCGATGCCGGTGACGATCTCGTCGACGCCGAATTCCTTGAGCTTCTCGGCCACGAAGGCGGCCGTCTCTTCCACCGCATAGAGCAGGCCCGGCCGCTCGTGAATGTGCCGGCGCCACTCGGTCACTTCGTCCTGAAGTTCGGCGGCTCTGTTCAAAATCGGCATGCTTGCTTCCCTGCTGAAAATCGAAAACGGCGGCAATAACGGGATTGATACCACGGCTCGCAAATAAGTTAGACAATGACCTTTGCCATGTCATGGCCATATACGTTAAATAGGGGAAACTTTCGAGACATCAGGACATCTTTAAGGACAAACCGTGTCGACGCGCCAGAAACGCCTGCTTGCCGCCTTGCGGCCGATCACCATCGCCGCTTCCGCAGCCGCCATCGCTTTTTCCGCGACGTCCGCCGCCTATGCCAATCCGCACATCCTGGTCGATGTGCAGAGCGGCCGCGTGCTTGAGCATGAGGATGCCTTCCGCAAGTGGTATCCGGCCTCGCTCACAAAGCTGATGACCATCTACACCACCTTCGACGCGATCCGCTCCGGCCAGATCAGCGTCGATACGCCGATCGTCATGAGCAAGACCGCCGCCGCCCAGCCGCCGGCCAAGATGTATTTCAAGCCGGGCCAGAAGCTGACGCTCGACAGCGCGCTGAAGATCCTGATCGTCAAGTCCGCCAATGATATCGCGGTTGCCGTCGCCGAAGCAGTCGGCGGCACGCAGGACGCTTTCGTTCTCCGCATGAACGCCGAAGCCGCCAAGCTCGGCATGAACGACACCCACTTCGTCAATCCAAACGGCCTGCCCGGCAAGGGCCAGTACACGACGGCGCGCGATCTCGCGATCCTGTCGGTCGCGCTGCGCCGCGATTTCCCGCAATATGCGAGCTACTTCTCGCTGGAGGGGATCACGACAGGCAAGCAGAACATCCCTGCCATCAACATGCTGATCGGCCGCTTCGCCGGCGCCGATGGCATGAAGACCGGCTTCATCTGCGCATCAGGCTTCAACCAGATCAGCTCGGCGACGCGCAACGGCCGCACGCTGGTTTCCGTCGTGCTCGGCACCGATAGCCTCGCCGCCCGTGCGGACGCGTCGGCCGACATGCTGCAGCGCGGTTTCACCACGCAGCCGACAGGCACCGACACGCTGGGCTCGCTGAAGCCCTATGGCGAAACGCAGGAAGTCGCCGATCTCACGGCCGAGATCTGCAGCGCCAAGGGCGCCAAGATCCGCAGCGAAACGCGCGACGAGGTCGGCCGCATGAAGATCCATTCGCCCTATATCCAGGAAATGGATCACGAGCCGAACTTCGTCTATGCCGGCCTGATCCCCGGCCAGAACGACCCGCAGCCCGACAAGCTGGCGACGGCCGATGGCGTCGGCGATATCGCAAACGTGCCGATCCCGACACCGCGCCCCACCTCTGGCTTCTAAGGCTTACAGACCTCTAAGGCGTAAATATATCCAAGGCATACAAGCATGAGCGCAGTTGCGGATCGCATTCCGGTCACCATCCTCACCGGCTTTCTCGGCGCGGGCAAATCGACCCTTCTGAACCGCATCCTCAAGGATCCGGCCATGAAGGATGCGGCCGTGATCATCAACGAATTCGGCGATGTCGGCATCGATCATCTATTGGTCGAAAGCTCCGGCGACGCGATCATCGAGCTGTCGGATGGCTGCCTGTGCTGCACCGTGCGCGGTGAACTGGTCGATACGCTCGCCAACCTGATGGACGCCATCCAGACCGGCCGCGTCAAGCCAGTGAAGCGCGTCGTCGTCGAGACCACGGGCCTTGCCGATCCGGCGCCGGTCATGCAGGCGATCATGGGCAATCCTGTTATCGCCGAAAGCTTCTCGCTCGATGGCGTCGTCACCGTCGTCGATGCCGCCAACGGGCTGCAGACGCTCGACAACCACGTGGAAGCCGTCAAGCAGGCCGCCGTGGCCGATCGCCTGATCATCTCGAAGAAGACGCTGGCTACCCCGGCAGTCCTGGAGAAGCTTGAAGCCCGCCTGCGCGCGCTCAACCCGCGCGCCGCGCTGATGGATGTCGACGACGCCGCCACCGGCACCGCCGCGACCCTCGTCAACGGCATTTACGATCCCGCCACCAAGAGCGCCGATGTCGGCCGCTGGCTGCGTGACGAAGACGCCCACGATCACGGTCATGATCACCATGGGCACGATCACGGCCATCATCATCACGATCACCACGACCACGATCATGGGCATCACCATCATGATCATCATCACCACGACCATCAGCACGCGCACGACGTGAACCGTCACGACGCCTCGATCCGCTCCTTCTCGATCGTCGAGGAAAAGCCGATCGACCCGATGGCGCTCGACATGTTCGTCGATCTCCTGCGCTCGGCGCACGGCGAAAAGCTGTTGCGGATGAAGGCGATCGTCGCGATGTCGGATCGTCCCGACCGGCCACTGGTGCTGCATGGCGTGCAGAGCATCTTCCACCCGCCGATCCGGCTGCCGGCCTGGCCGGATCCTCAGGACCGGCGCACCCGCATGGTGCTGATCACCAAGGATCTGCCGGAAGCCTTCGTCAAGGACCTGTTCGACGCCTTCCTCGGCAAGCCGCGCATCGACACCGCCGACCGCACGGCCCTCAACGACAACCCGCTGGCCATCCCAGGAATGCGCTTTTAGCCATTCCGCTGGAATGCGTTTTTAGAGCTATCGCTTGCGGATCAGGAAACGGTGACCGCTCTCGGTCTTCTCGGTCTCGATCAACTCGTGACCATCCTCATGGCAGAAATGCGGAATATCGATCCCCGCCAGGGGATCGGTCGTCTCGACACGGATCGTCGCGCCTGATGGCAGCGACGACATCTTCTTGCGTGTCTTGATGACGGGCAGCGGGCATTTCAGCCCGCGCAGATCATAGGAAATGGCGCTCACGCCCTGATCAGTCCCGGCCCCAGAACTTCCAGAACGGCTTCTTGGAGGCGACCTCGACCGATTCAGGCTGCTCGACCGGTGCGAACGCCGTCGCGGTGGTCGGAGCGGATTCCATCGGGTTCGGCGTCGGCACCGGCACGGATGCCGGGTTGACGATCGCGGCATCGGCCGTCTTCACGCCAGCGGTGGCATCTGAAGGTGTCGAGCCGGTCACCGTATTGGCCGCAACCGTGGTCGCAGTCTTGGCGGCAGCCATCCCTTCGAGATCGGCGACCTTCATCATCTTGCCGGCTTCGAGCGACGTGCCGGTCGGCGCATAGGCGAGTTCGCGGCCCTTGCGCTGCTTGGCAACGACGGCCTTGCGCTCGGCTTCCGACGGATCGTACCACGCCATGCCGTCGAATTCCTTCGACGCCTTGGTGTAGGCCAGCTCATAGGTCTTGTCGTAGGAGGCGAGTGCCGCCGTCAACGCCGGCGGCGTCGACATCTCGGGGCACTTGCCGCCGGGATTGAACGCGCCCGAAGACTGCTGGTTGAAGACGTATTTCTTCTCGCAGAAATTCACTTCCGGCGGACGCTTGGTGACTTCGAAATTGTCGTAGCCGACCTTCAGCATCTTCCAGAAGTCGAAGTTCTCGTTCATCCGGTGCTTGAACATGTTCTCGGCCGTCATCCGGAACGGAAAGGCCTGCAGCTGCACGCCGGTCTGGCCGCCCTTGAAGGCGTCGCGCGCGAATGCGTAAATCTCGAGCACCTGCTCGTCCGTCATCGAATAGCAGCCCGACGACGAGCATGCGCCATGGATCATCAGATCCGTGCCGGTGCGGCCGTTGGCGGCGTCATAGCGGTTCGGAAAGCCGGTATTGATGGCGAGATAATATTTCGAGTTCGGGTTCAGGTTCGCCTTGGTCAGGTTGTAGAAACCTTCCGGCGCCTGCCGGTCACCCTGTTTCACCTTGGGACCGAGACGGCCCGACCAGGCGCAGATCTTGTAGCTGGCGATCTTGTCGTAACGGTTGTCCGTCTTCGCCTTCCAGATCTCGAGCTGGCCTTCTTCCTTGAAGATGCGGATCAGGATCGGCGAATTGCGATCCATGCTCTTCGCGGCCATTTCGTTGAGGATGCGCGGCGGAAGCGGCTGTTCGACCTTGTTCTTGACCTTGGAGAGGTCGATCTGCGTGGTTTCCAACGCGTCGTTGCAGCCGGCCAAGGCCAGCGCCATCAGGGAAACATAGGCAAAATGACGAAAGCGCATTCAATCTAGCCCAATTACGAGATGCGACCCAATCCGTTGAACGGGTTCGAAGTGAAGCGAATCATTGGCCCAATCTGGTTTATAAAACCTTAACGACCATGCCGCGCACCCACGACCCCCGCAAGCACAAAAGCTATTGATAACACTAATGTGGCCAAGGTTTGGCCGCAATCCGCGGCCTCCCCCAAGCCTGCTTCGCATCCTTGTTAGAGGTTGCGACCCATGTTCAGGAACTTCTGGCGACGATCGTTGCGGATCTGCTCGCCGGTGCGGCTCGCCATTTCGCCGAGCGCATTGGCAATCACATCGCCGGTCGACGCGATCACGCTATCAGGATCGCGATGCGCGCCGCCGAGCGGCTCACCGATGATGCCGTCGATGATCCCGAGCGCCTTCAGGTCGTCCGAGGTGATCTTCATGTTGGTGGCCGCTTCCTTGGCGCGCGCGGAATCGCGCCACAGGATGGAGGCCGCACCTTCAGGCGAGATCACGCTGTAGATCGCATGCTCGAGCATGTAGACCCGGTTGCCGGTGGCGATCGCGATAGCACCGCCCGAACCGCCTTCGCCGATGACGACGGAGATGATCGGAACCTTGAGGCCGAGGCACATTTCCGTCGAGCGGGCGATGGCTTCCGCCTGGCCGCGCTCTTCGGCGCCGACGCCGGGATAGGCGCCTGCCGTATCGACCAGCGTGATGACGGGCAGACCGAAGCGGTCGGCCATCTCGAGCACGCGGATCGCCTTGCGGTAGCCCTCGGGGCGCGCGCTGCCGAAATTGTGCTTCAGGCGGCTCTTCGTGTCGTTGCCCTTTTCCTGGCCGATGACGGCAACAGGCTGGCCGCGGAAGCGCGCGAGACCCGCCTGGATCGCGGCGTCCTCGGAAAACTTGCGGTCGCCGGCGAGCGGCGTGAATTCCTGGAACAGCGTCTTGGCATAATCGACGAAGTGCGGCCGCTGCGGATGACGCGCGACCTGGGTCTTCTGCCAGGCGTTGAGCTTCGAATAGATTTCGACCGTCGCTTCGCGAACACGAACTTCGAGCCTGCCGATTTCATCGGATGTGTCGATGCTCTCGTCTTCCGAGGCAATCTTCTTCAATTCGATGATCTTGCCTTCGAGGTCGGAGATCGGCTTTTCGAAGTCGAGATAATTGTGCATGAGGTGCGTTTCCGTTCCTTGTGCCCGGGGCATTTGTCTTTTGGCTGCCCTTGTCGCCGGTCCTAATCCTGCTTTTTCGCCTGTTTGGCAAGGGGGTGATGCGTTTGGACCAGTTGCTGGAGCCTTTCTTCCAGCACATGCGTGTAGATTTGCGTGGTGGAAATGTCCGAATGGCCAAGCAGTTCCTGCACCACGCGCAGATCGGCGCCGTTGGCCAGCAGATGGCTGGCAAAGGCGTGCCGCATCACGTGCGGCGAGATCATCGATGGTGTCAGCCCCGCCCGGATCGCCAGGTTCTTGAGGTCGCGGGCAAAGACTTGCCGGGCGAGATACCCCTCTTTCGAAGCCGCCGGAAACAACCACGGGCTTTCCTGTGGATTTTCGGCTTTCGCCGCCTCTTCAGCCAGCATCCGGCCATAAAGCTTCAGCGCTGCGATCGCCGATTGCGACAGCGGCACCAGCCGCTCCTTGTTGCCCTTGCCGCGAATAATCAGGAAGCGCCCTTCCTGATCGAGCACGCGGGCGGGAAGCGACACCAGCTCGCTGACGCGCATGCCGGTGGCGTAAAGCAGCTCCAGGAGCGCCAGCATGCGCAACCGCTGCAATTGCCCCGGCGCCTCGTCCTGCGCCTCCTCCTCGGCCTTTTCCAGCAGTCGTCCGACTTCGTCGACGCCCATCGTCTTCGGCAGCGCCCGCCCCTTCTTCGGCGCGTCGAGAATGCCGGTCGGATCGTCGGTGCGCAGTCCCTCGGCGTAAAGGAACTTGTAGAACTGCCGCATCGCCGCCAGCCGCCTCGCCTGCGACGAGGGCTTGAAGCCCTGCGCGGCAAGCGAAGCCAGATAGGCCGAGAGATCGGCGGAGGCGGCCTCGGTCAGCCGCACGCTTCTGCCGTTCAGGAAGGAATGCAGGTCGTCGAGATCGCGCTCGTAGGAGGAAAGCGTATTGGCCGCGGCACCCCGCTCGGCACTCATCATTTCGAGAAAGGACTCGACCTGAACGCGGCTGAGATCCCTCATCGCGTCACTTCTTCGCCGGGCTGATCGCGCCGGTGGCGGGCGGGTTGATCCGCTCGGATGGAATGCGGATCGTCACGTCGCGCTCCTTCGGCTCGACGAAAGTCACGAGCGCCCACATCGTTCCGTATATCGCTCCGGCGATGACCGCCAATATGGCGAGAAATCGAAACAGGCTCGGCATTCAACAACTCCATGGCTTTGCTTCTTTATGAAGAAGCGCGTTTGCAAGTGCAAGAAGCAGCTTTTGAACCATGATTCCCTTACCTCTGACTTGACGCTACACCTGCATTTGTTGATACCGTTCGCAAACAAAGTGTGAATGGACCAATGAACGACCCAGTTCTGATCGTTGCCGATAGCCTGAGGGACAGAGCTCGTGCTGCGCTCGGTTCGCGCAATCTGATCCTCGTTGGTCTGATGGGCGCCGGCAAGTCGTCGGTGGGCCGCATCGTCGCCACCCAGCTGGGCATCCCTTTCATCGATAGCGATGCGGAAATCGAGCGCGTGTCGCGCATGTCGATCAGCGAGCTTTTCGCAGCCTATGGCGAGGACGAGTTCCGCGCGCTCGAGGGACGGGTGATGAAGCGGCTGCTGAAGGGCGGGCCGCGTCTCGTCTCCACCGGCGGCGGCGCCTTCATCAACGACCGCACCCGCAAGCATATCAAGCGAGGCGGCCTGTCGGTCTGGCTGAAGGCCGATCTCGACGTGCTCTGGGAGCGCGTCAACAAGCGCGACACCCGCCCGCTGCTGAAGACCGAAAATCCCAAGCAGACGCTCGAAAACCTGATGAACGCAAGATACCCGATCTACGAGCAGGCAGACCTCACCGTCTTGTCGCGCGATGTGCGCAAGGAAGTGATGGCCGACGAAGTGCTGAAAGCCGTGATCGACAGCAGAACCGAAAGTGCAGCCTGATGAATGCGATTGCCGCCTCTGCCGAATGCAAGGTTCACGTGCCGCTGGGCGACCGCGCCTACGACATCCTGATCGGCCCCGGCCTGATCGCACGTGCCGGCGCCGAGATCGCCGCCCGCCTCAAGGGCCGCAAGGCCGCCATCATCACCGACGAGAACGTCGCGCCGCTTTATCTGAGCGCCCTCGTCGAGAGCCTGACGGCCTCTGGCATCGCTTCGTCTTCGCTGGTCTTGCCGGCCGGCGAAAAGACCAAGAGCTTCGAGCACCTGATCACCGCCTGCGACAAGGTTCTGGAAGCCCGCGTCGAGCGTAACGATTGCGTGATCGCGCTCGGCGGCGGCGTCATCGGCGACCTCTCCGGCTTCGTGGCCGGCATTGTCAGACGTGGCGTGCGCTTCGTGCAGATCCCGACATCGCTGCTGTCGCAGGTCGACAGTTCCGTCGGCGGCAAGACCGGCATCAACAGCCGCCACGGCAAGAACCTGATCGGCGTCTTCCACCAGCCCGACCTCGTGCTCGCCGATAGCGATGTGCTGAACACGCTCTCCGAGCGCGAATTCCGCGCCGGTTACGCCGAAGTCGCCAAATACGGCCTGATCGACAAGCCCGATTTCTTCGGTTGGCTGGAGAAAAACTGGCAGTCCGTCTTCTCCGGCGGCGCCGCCCGCATCGAGGCGATTGCAGCAAGCTGCCAGGCGAAATCGGACGTGGTCGTCGCCGACGAGCATGAAAACGGCCAGCGCGCCCTGCTCAATCTCGGCCACACCTTCGGCCACGCGCTGGAAGCCGCGACCGCTTACGACAGCAGCCGGCTCGTCCATGGCGAAGGCGTCGCGATCGGCATGGTGCTCGCCCACGAATTCTCGGCCCGCATGAACCTTGCAAGCCCTGATGACGCAAAGCGCGTCGAGCATCACCTGAAAGAAGTCGGCCTCCCGACCCGCATGTCGCAGATTCCAGGCACGCTGCCGCCGGCCGAAGTGCTGATGGACGCGATCGCCCAGGACAAGAAGGTCAAGGGCGGCAAGCTCACCTTCATCCTCACTCGCGGCATCGGCCAGTCCTTCGTCGCAAACGACGTGCCGGCATCCGAAGTATTGAGCTTCCTCAAGGAAAAACACCCGCAATGACCCTCGAAGGCACGCTGGCATTTCTTTCCGCATATTGGCCGGAAATCGTTTCCATCGTGGCCCTCGTCCTCATGTCCGCCTTCTTCTCCGGCTCCGAGACGGCGCTGACCGCCGTATCGCGCAGCCGCATCCATACGCTTGAGGCCAACGGCGAAGAACGCGCCGGCATCGTGCGCGAACTGATCGAGCGCCGCGACCGGCTGATCGGCGCGCTCCTGATCGGCAACAATCTCGCCAACATCCTCTCGTCCTCGATCGCCACCAGCGTCTTTCTCGGCCTGTTCGGCAACTCCGGCGTGGCGCTCGCGACACTTGCGATGACGGTCATTCTCGTCATCTTCGCCGAAGTGCTGCCGAAGAGCTGGGCGATCTCGATCCCCGAACGTTTCGCGCTCGCCGTCGCCAAGGCCGTCAAGGCCTTCGTCTTCATCGTCGGCCCGGTCTCCTCCTTCGTCAACCTCATCGTCCGCTGGATCCTCGCCCGCTTCGGCATCAACCTGTCGCGCGAAGTCTCCATGCTGTCGGCGCACGAGGAGCTGCGCGGCGCCGTCGATCTTTTGCATCGCGAGGGATCGGTGGTGAAGGCCGACCGCGACCGCCTCGGCGGCGTGCTCGATCTCGGCGAACTCGAGCTCTCCGACATCATGGTCCACCGCATGGCCATGCGCTGCATCAATGCCGACGATCCGCCGGAGGTTGTCGTGCGCACCATTCTCGACAGCCCCTTCACCCGCATGCCGCTCTGGCGCGGCACGACCGACAACATCATCGGCGTCGTGCATTCCAAGGACCTGCTCAGAGCGCTCGCCGAGCGCAACGCCGAGCCCGAACAGCTCGACATCATCAAGATCGCCCAGAAGCCCTGGTTCGTGCCTGACAGCACCAACCTCGAGGCACAGCTCAACGCCTTCCTGCGTCGCAAGCAGCATTTCGCCGTCGTGGTTGACGAATATGGCGAGGTGCAGGGCATCGTCACGCTCGAAGACATCTTGGAGGAGATCGTCGGCGATATCTCCGACGAGCACGACATCGAGATGCAGGGCGTGCGCCAGGAGGCGGATGGCTCGGTGGTGGTCGATGGCAACGTGCCGATCCGTGACCTCAACCGCGCGCTCGACTGGCAGCTGCCCGACGAGGAAGCGACGACGATCGCCGGTCTCGTCATCCACGAATCCATGACCATTCCCGAAGAGCGCCAGGCCTTCACCTTCTACGGCAAGCGCTTCATCGTCATGAAACGCGACAAGAACCGCATCACCAGACTGCGTATCCGCCCGGCGGAGGAGAACGAAAACAACCCCGCCTGATCTCCCGTCATCCCCTTGTCACCCATTGCGCGCTGCGGGAGGAGCCCGGCGAGCAGCATCATTATGGATTTGATATGTTTGATCTTCTCTGGCGTTCGATCGCCATCGGCATCGGCGCCACCATTCTCATGGACATCTGGTCGATCGCGCTTGCCAAGGGCGCAATACCGAACTGGGGACCGCCCGGCCGCTGGCTCTGGCACCTCTTCGCCAAGGGCACGGTCTTCCACGACGATATCGGCAAGGCCGAGCCCTATAAGCATGAAGTCGCGCTCGGCTGGGTCTTCCACTACGCCGTCGGCATCATCTACGGCATCATGCTGGTGATCCTGACCGGCCCTTACTGGCTCGTCGCGCCGACCTTCCTGCCCGCCCTGATCTGGGGCATCGTCACCATCGCCGGCGGCTGGTTCCTGCTGCAGCCGGGCCTCGGCATCGGCTGGGCGGCGTCCAAGACGCCGAACGCCAACAAGGTCCGCTTCCTCGGCCTCGTCGCCCACACCGTCTTCGGCTTCGGCCTCTACGCGACGGCTCTTCTGATTCGTTAGAAGCGGCCCGCCATCCTTGCGAAATCGCCGCACCGCGCCCATATGACGCGGTGTC
>NZ_DDHH01000110.1:0-17634 GCF_002338015.1 Rhizobium sp. UBA1881 | reverse complement strand
GCTTGGGTTCGCCTGCGTCGTCAGCGGTCTTCAGCACGACCTTCTCGCCGAGGATGCCGCCGGCCTTGTTGATTTCGTCAACGGCGGTCTGGGCGCCGTTCTTCACCTGGTCGCCGTAAGCGGCAACCGGGCCGGTCAGCGGTGCGATCAGGCCGATGGTGATGTCGGCATGCGCCAGCGGCGCGAAAGAGATGGAGGCAACCAGCGCCGCCGTCAGGGTCTTCAGAGTCATTTTGTCTCTCCTTGGATGGGTCTTCGACCCGCGACTGTCCTGCCGCTGCGATCAATCCAGGCCGTACAAACATCCATTTTCGGATGCGCCAAAGACGACGGATTGCGCGCGGCAAACGCGCCAATCGGCCATGTTTGGCTCGAAGGACGCATGGCAAGTTTATTAGGAATTTCGAGGTGAATGCGCAAGAAGATAAAGAAACGCGGCCGGTTTTTGCCATGATTGGCAAAAATCACACCGGTTTTGGCAAAGTTGGATCAAGTTTTCGCGATTTTGGAGCGGTAGCGGCGGCGGCGCAGTCGCGTGTCTTGGACTTGAACGCACAAAAAAGGATCGGCAAACCAGAGGTCGCCGATCCATCAATATCAAATGGTGCTAAAAACAGTCAGCCGCTCCATTGAGAAGCGACCAGAAACAACGTGATGTGGGATATCAGGCCGCGGACTTGGCGCGGACGGGTTCGGCGTAGATCTGCGTCAGGGTTTCGAGAATGCGGATGACCTGATCGGACGTGCTGGAGTAGTAGATCGTCTGTGCGTCGCGGCGGGTCTTGACCAGCTTCTGGGCGCGCAGCTTGGAGAGGTGCTGCGACAGTGCCGACTGGCTGAGGCCGACTTCGGTGGCCAGCGCGCCAACGGGGATCTCACCCTTGACGAGATTACAGAGGATCAGAAGTCGCTTGGGATTTGCCATTGCGGACAACAGTGCGGCGGCAACGTTCGCGTGAGCGGTCAAATCAATTGTGTCCATAATCATCTTCCCATGGAAACGGAATTCAAAAAAACGTCTGCCTGAAATTGCCGACGCTGAAAACTAGCAAGAGGGGTTCAAGATTGTATATAGCTAAATTTCAGGTATTGAGTATTTCATGTTAGATATATGTGAATAAAGTTCAACGCGGCTGCTAACAGGTGTGTCAAACTCGTGTCGCACCAGCAAATCGCCCGAAATCACATCAAAACCGGCGCAATCGACTCCACAAATAGCCCATTTGGTGCCTGTACGGGCTTTATGCGCGATCGCTGTTTTCCTTGCCAAATCCGGCTCCTGGGCTAGCAAATCTTGCACTACCTCGGCAGCGCTCGAGGCAAGCTCTTCGTTGGCAGCCGAGCGGATGATCAGTTCCTCTCCGCCCAAAATGTAGGCCCGGCCGAAGCCGCCATTGAGGCTGGCGCTCTCGGGAATCAGCCGGAAAAACCTGAAATCCGGGAAATCGACGTAGAGTTTCGCCTTGGAATGGCGGGCCAGAAAACGGTCACGAATGCGTGTGTGGGCCGTGCTGTCGCGCTCGACGGCTGCCGCGCGACACTGAGTCGTCAGCCGCGCATACGCCAGCGGGTCGCCCTTGCCGGGCTCGCCGGTCAGAAGCGAGGCGCGCGGATCGGCATCGAGCGCGCGGGTGTGCGCCGAAAGACCGGAGACGAGGATGACGGGAACGCCATCGAAATCGGTGCCGAGGAGCACGCGGCTGGAGAAGGGGAAGCCGGTTTTGGGGTCGAGGACCGCAATGGCGGCGTAGCGGGCGGAGCGGAGAAGAGTGCGCGCCAGCTTGCGCGCCTCTTCGTCCGTTTCCCTGATGACAGAAGCTTGATCTTTCATGTCCACTTTTCTGGCGCAAGCGGACGGCTGGATCAAGCCTGTTCTTTCTTCCTGTGCTGCGTCAAACCGGCGACGACATCCTGGGCGGAAATCGTGCCGATGATGGCGCCGTTTTCGACCACGCCGATGCTGCCCGGCTGGCGGGAGAGCGCGTCCAGAATATCGATCAGCGGGGTCTCGGCCTTGGCCGTGCCGCTGACGCTGGCACTGCTTGCTGCATCGCCGAGGCCCGCATGCATGACGTCGCGGGCGGTCAGCATGCTGATCGGGTTCATGTGCTGGACGAAATCGGCGACATACTGGTCGGCCGGGTTCTTGACGATATCCTGCGGCGTGCCGCACTGGATGATGCGCCCGCCTTCCATGATGGCGATGCGGTTGCCGATGCGGAAGGCCTCGTCGAGATCGTGGCTGACGAAGAGGATGGTCTTCTTCAGGCGGCGCTGGAACTCGAGCAGTTCATCCTGCAGGCGGGTGCGGATGAGCGGATCGAGTGCCGAGAACGGCTCGTCCATCAGAAGGATCGGCGCGCCGGTCGCAAAGGCGCGGGCAAGGCCGACGCGCTGCTGCATGCCGCCGGAGAGTTCGTTGACCTTGCGGTCGGCCCATTTGGTGAGGTTGACCAGCTCGAGCTGTTCGGCGACGCGCTTCTTGCGCTCGCCCTCGGCCATGCCCGCGAGTTCGAGGCCGAAGCCGACATTGTCGGCGACCGTGCGCCATGGGAGCAGCGCGAACTGCTGGAACACCATCGAGACCGTGTGCATGCGCAGATCGCGCAGGCCCTTGGCCGAGGTCTTGTAGGGATTGACCGGGCCTGATGCGCTGTTGACGGTGACCTCGCCGCGTACGACGGGGGCGAGCCCGTTGACGGCGCGCAGAAGGGTCGACTTGCCGGAGCCGGAAAGGCCCATGAGCACGAGGATTTCGCCCTCCTGGATTTCCAGCGAGGCATCGGCCACGCCGAGGACGAGCCCGGTTTCGGCGCCGATCTCGTCGCGGGTCTTGCCCTTGTCGGCAAGGGTGAGGGCGGCCTCCGGCTTGTCGCCGAAGACGATGCTGACATTGTCGAAGCGAACAGCGGTCATGCGCCGTCTCCTTCACCCGCCACGCGGAACATTCGGTCGAGGATGATCGCCAGGATGACGATGCAGAGACCTGCCTCGAAGCCCTTGGCGACGTTGACGGTGTTGAGCGCGCGAACGACGGGAACGCCGAGGCCGTCGGCGCCGACCAGCGCCGCGATGACGACCATCGACAGCGAGAGCATGATCGTCTGCGTCAGGCCGGCCATGATCTGCGGCGTGGCATAGGGAAGCTCGACCTTGCGCAGCACCTGCATCGGAGTTGCGCCGAAGGATTCGGCGGCTTCCACCAGCGAGGGCGGCGTCGAGATGATGCCGAGGCGCGTGAGGCGGATGGGGGCGGGGATGGCGAAGATCACGGTGGCGATGAGGCCGGGCACCATGCCGAGGCCGAAAAGGATAAGCGCTGGGATAAGATAGACGAATGTTGGAATGGTCTGCATCAAGTCGAGGATCGGCCGCAGCAGCGAATTCACCCAGGGGCGGCGGGCAGCCGCGATGCCAAGGGGAATGCCGACGATCATGCTGACGAAGGTCGAGGCAAGCACCAGCGCCAGCGTCGCGGTCGTTTCCTTCCAGTAGCCCTGGTTCATGATGAACAGCAGCCCAAGACAGGTGAAGACAGCGACGACGACCGAGCGCCTCAGCCAGTAGGCGATGGCGGTGATCGCCAGCACGACGATCAGCGGGTGCGGCTTCTGCAGGACGAACAGGATCCCGTCGATGACGTGGGACAGCACGAAGGCAAGCTGGTTGAAGAACCAGTCGGCATTGGAGGTGAGCCAATCCACGAAGGCTTTCGCCCAAGGACCAATGGGAATTTTAAAGTCGGTGATCCAGTTCAAGGGCGTGCCTATCCAGAAAGAACAACAACAGGGGCGAGGATAGCGAAAACGGGGTGGTCAGAGCCACCCCGTCTTTCGATATCAGAGGCCGAGGCTTTTCTTGACGGCGGCAACGCCGTCGCCGCTGCCGTCAAGCGTCTTGACGCCTGCGAGCCACGGCTCGATTGCCGTCGGATTGGCCTTCAGCCATTCCGTCGCGGCCTTTTCCGGCTCGTCGCCGTCGTTCAGGATCTTGCCCATGATCTGGTTCTCCATCGGGAGAGAGAAGACCATGTTCTTGAGCATGGTGCCGACGTTCGGGCATTCGGTCAGATAGTTGGCGCGAACGTTGGTGAACACCTTGGCGCCGCCGAAGTCAGGACCGAAAACGTCGTCGCCACCCGTGAGATAGGTGAGCTTAAAGTTTTCGTTCATCGGATGCGGCGCCCAGCCGAGGAAGACGACCGGCTTGCCGGCCTTCTCGGCGCGTGCAACCTGCGCCAGCATGCCCTGCTCGGAGGATTCGACGACCTCCATGCCCTTCATGCCGAAGGTATCCTTCTCGATCATGTTCATGACGAGACGGTTGCCGTCGTTGCCCGGCTCGATGCCGTAGATCTTGCCTTCGAGATCTTCCTTGTGGGCGGCGATGTCCTTGAAGTCCTTGATGCCGAGTTCGGCGCCCTTGGCGTTGGTCGCCAATGTGTATTTCGCGCCGGTCAGGTTCGGGCCGAAGGATTCGACCGACTTGTCGTCGATGAAGGGACGAACGTCCTTTTCCTGGGTCGGCATCCAGTTGCCGAGGAAGATGTCGATGTCCTTGTTCTTCAGCGACTGGTAGGTGACCGGTACGGAAAGAACCTTCACGTCGGGGGTGTATCCGAGACCCTTGAGGATCACGGATGCGGTTGCTGTTGTCGCGGTGATATCGGTCCAGCCCACATCCGACAGATGGACGGTGGAGCAGCTGGCGGGATCAGCGGAATATGCGGCGGTTGCGACAGAGAGTGCAGCAACGGCTGTGGCAGTGATCAGTTTGAATGCGCTTGTCGTTTTCATTTATAGACTCCCAGTCTTACGTTCCCAAGCCAATCACCAATAGCCGAGTTTTACAAGCGACCTCAGTGCGTTTGCGCCGCATTGCGGTATCCGATTGCGACGTGTCGTATTTAATGGATCGCTTGAATTTTGTCAGTTTTGAAGGGGTTTTCAGGCAATTTTCTGTGATTAACGACTGCCGGGGGTTTTCTTGATCGTATCCAGCTTTCAAGAAGCGGAGAGACGGAGAATGCAATGGCGAAGCTCTACTTCAACTACTCGACGATGAATGCTGGCAAATCGACGATGCTGCTGCAGGCCGCGTATAATTACGAGGAGCGCGGCATGCGCGTTCTCCTGCTGATCGCGGCGTTCGACGAGCGGGCGGGCAGGGGCATCATCGGCTCGCGGATCGGGCTGCAGGCCAATGCCGTCGCCTTCGAGCAGGATGCCGACCTCCTGGCGCTGATCGCCGAGCAGGGGGCTGCGGGCGAACCGATTGCCTGCGTCTTCGTCGACGAGGCGCATTTCATGACGCGCGAGCATATCTGGCAGCTGGCGCGTGTCGTCGACCGGCTCAATATCCCCGTCATGGTCTACGGGCTGCGCACGGATTTCCAGGGCAAGCTGTTTCCGGCTTCGCAGGAGCTGATGGCGATCTCGGACGAGATGCGCGAAGTGCGCACCATCTGCCATTGCGGCCGCAAGGCGACGATGGTCGTGCGCCTCGACGGCAATGGCGCGGTGGCCCGGGAAGGGGCGCAGATCGAGGTCGGGGGCAACGAGAAATACGTGTCGCTCTGCCGCCGCCACTGGGACGACGCCATGAACGGCGAATGGGTCGCCGAGGCGGTCGAGTAAACCGCTGCTTCCATTTGAGAATGAACGGCTCTAGTTTGACGGCATTCGATTCCCCGGGGATATCAGGTGCGCAAGCCTGTCTCGTTTGACACCACATTTGATGCAGCCAGTGCGATTGCCGACGAACTGCCGGTAAAGGTCAAGACCTGCGCCGATTTCGTCGGCGAGTTCGCGCGCCATCCTGCCGAGATCGACGACGAGCGCTTTCTGGTCGAAAACGAACGCTTTCAGGGCTTTGCCGCTGATGCCAGGAACCTCGCGGAGCTGCTTGCCGAACTGGTGGCGACGCTGGATGCGATGACCGTCAGGGTGTCATCCGATCTCGACAGTTTCCGCGGGCTGACGGCGACCGAGCGGTTCATCGGGCATTTCTCGCGCCAGCGCATGTGGCGGCGCCACAGCAGCCGTGTCAGGGCCGCGCCCGTGGTCGAGCGGCTGCGCGATCTGATGGTGAAGTCCGACGGGGTTGCCGGGCTGATCACGCACCATCGCGCGGTCGTCCTCACCGCCCACAAGGAGGCCGAGCGCAGGCTGGTCGATATCGTCGAGCGCCGCCGCCGTCTGGTCGACGAGATCGACATCGCCCGCATCCGCATCAAGGAGCTCAACGCCAAGGCGCTGACGACGCAGGGGCGCATCGGGGTTTACGGCAGCAAGGCCGAGTGGGACCGGATGGAAGAGGAGCGCAAGGCGCTGAAGGCGCAGGCCGATGAGGTCTCCACCCGCGAGCACGAATTGCGCGACGAGAGCCAGCGGCGCGAGCGCTTTATCGGGATCTTCCAGCTTCTGGTGGATGGGCTGAACACCGAGATCGGCCAATGCAACACGCTGATGCGCAAGCTGATGATCGATACGGAAGAGCGCCTTTTGATATATCAGGCCCAGGTCGATACCGATATTCCGGGCTCGAAGGTGCAGATTTCGTCGGAACTGTTTCCCAACATCGCCGATGCCATCGTTCTCTTCGAGCGCGACATGCTGCTGCCGCAGGAGATCGAGCATCGCAAGCGCACCGCCGACGCGCAGTTCGGCAAGAAGTTTCCCGCTTATGCGCATCAGAACGAGGATGTGCCGGGCGCGCCTTTGATCGACACCATGAAGATCTCCTCGCGGCTGCGCTTCCGGATGCCGCGCCTCTAAGCCAATGCGCCTCTAGGCTAGGCCGAAGAAACAATAATATCAGCACGATGTTGCCGTTTCGGATGCGGATGCATATTTGAGAGCGGGTGAAACACTCGCTTTTGGATGCAGAGGGGAATGGGCGATGCTTGACGGAATCTCCGGTTTTTTCAGATCGATCGGCCGGGCGATTGGTCGTTGGGCGCGGCTTTTCGTGGCCTGGGCCTTCTGGCCGTTGATGGCCGCGCGCGGCTGGTATGGTCGCCGCAGCTGGCTGGTCAGGCTTCCCGTCATCGGCGTGCTTTTGCTGCTCATCCTGATGTACGGCTATTTCTTCGTTCAGACGCAGATGTGGACCGGCTTCAACCCGTCCTTCGTCGACCAGTACAAGCTTGCCGAACGCAAGGTTCAGGTTGGCCAGGAAATCCCGCCCGCCGATGGCGCGACCACGCCTGCGGCCAAGACCTGCCAACGCTCGGCGATCGTCGACGTCACGGCCGATCTCACCGATTTCAACGTCAACCAGAACTCATGGATCTCCTCCATGCTGCTCTATCGTCTCGGTTTCTTCGGGATCGACTGGGATCACACGCCGTTTCTCGACAACAAGGCCTCGTTCCAGCGCGGCGTGAACCAGGCCCTGCGCCGCACCTCGGCGGAGCTCGTCGATACGCTGGGCCGCGTGCGCGGCACCTCCGGCATCAACAATGATCTGCAGAGCGCGCGCGGTAACCTGCAGTTCGACGAGTATAGCTGGTATTTCGGTCTCAATCCCTTTGGCCCGAAGACGCCGACGCCGAGCTACTATCGCTCGGCGATCGACAGCCTTCGCAAGTTCAATACGGATCTCTCCAACTGCAACGCGGTCTTCGATACGCGCGCCGACAACCTCATCCAGTTCATCGACCGTATCGCCAACGATCTCGGCGGCACCGCCGACATGCTGGCGGAGCGCTCGGCCAATCATGCGAGCGGCTGGTTCGACACGCGCGCCGACGATCGCTTCTGGTTCGCCTATGGCCAGCTCTACGGCTACTACGCCATTCTGGCCGCTGCCCAATCGGACTTTTCGCGGGTGATCGCAGAGCGCAATCTTGGCGCGCTCTATGGTGCTACGAATGCTCAGTTCCAGGCGGCGTTGCGCATCCAGCCGGCGATCATTTCCAACGGCCGCGAGGACGGCTGGATCATGCCGAGCCATCTGGCGACGATGGGCTTCTACATTCTGAGAGTGCGCTCGAACCTGGTGGAGATGCGCGCGGTGCTCGGCCGATAAGGGCGAGCACTTTGGTTGCGCGTTTGGTTTGGCGTCAGGTGATCAGCTTGTAGCGGATCGCCTTGGCGACCAGCTGGGTGCGGTTGACGCAGTCGAGCTTCTTGATGGCGCTGGTCATGTAGGCGTTGACCGTGTGGTCCGACAGCGACAGGATCTGGCCGATCTCGATGGAGGTCTTGCCCTGCGATGTCCAGCGCACGACCTCGCGCTCGCGGGCGGACAGCGGCGGGTGCTCGTTGGCCTTGGCCGATTTCACCAGATTGAAGGCATCGAGCGCGTGCAGCATCAGCATGTTGAGCTCGTTGACTTCCGCCTGCCCGAGCGGCGAGCGTGTGCCGGAGAACCAGAACAGCAGCCGCTGGTTATCTGCGGTATAGGCCGGGAAGGAGATACCGAGCCGCATGTCGAAGTCGTTTTTCAGCTCGCTGAATTCGGCGGGCAAAATGCCTGTCTTGTCGCAAAGGGTCCAATGCCTCGGCAGGGCCGAGGCGGCGACGCCTGTCGAAAACATCGGCAGCTGCATGAAGCGGGCGCGGTCGAACCTGCTGATGTAGTCGGCGGGAAGATTGCTTTCGATCAGCAGGGACTTGAGCAGGAAGCTCTCGGACGTTGGCGCGTCCATCAAAGTGGCGTACTTGAAACCGAAAGCCTCGGCGATGCGGACCAGAACTTGAGCGAATGCCGGCCTGGTCTTCACGGCTGCGATTTCAGCCGTCAATACTGACTGCCTCTCCGAGGTAGTTACGTACGACATTAACAATTTCCTGCGCCCCAACAACTTCAAACATAAGATCGACTATCTGATATATTTGCTAGTCGGAAATTGTGCAGCGCACATTGAATAGATTAATGTGTTATAATTTAAACACGAAAAATCTCTCAATGGTTGTTTTTAGATTCTTGTAAATCAACCTTTTGTCGATTTGGGCCGATCCGCTCACGAATTGAGCGTTATGGCAAATGAAAAGGCAATGATTTGCCTTGCGCCATATGTCGCAGGCGGCTTAGCCGCCCGCGAATCAGTCGGCTCTAGATCTTCGAGCTGTCTTTTGCCTTTTTCATCAGCTGCTCGAGGAAACCGAGCATGACGGCGGAGACGACGAAGGCGAGATGCATGGCTGTCAGCCACATGATCTTGCTGTCGGTGAACTGGTTCGAATTCAGGAAGACCTGCAGCAGGTGGATCGACGAGATGGCGACGATCGACGAGGCGACCTTGATCTTGAGGCTGCCGGAATCGAGCTTGCCGATGAAGGAGACATCGGTCTCGTTGTCGTCGAAGCGGCTGACGAAATTCTCGTAGCCCGAGATCATCACCATGACGATCAGGCTGGCGACCAGCGCCGCGTCGATGAGGCCGAGCATCGCCAGGATCATCTCGCCTTCGTCATAGGTAAAGACGTTGATCGCCACCTTGGAGAACTTGTAGGCGAAGGAGATCGCGTAGACGGCCAGCGACAGCGCCAGGCCGAGATAGAAGGCGACAAGGATCCAGCGGCTGGACAGGATGATGCGCTCGACGATGAGCTCAAGTGATTTCATGGTTTACCCCCGTAAATGCTGAATCAACGCGTTGGTGATAGAGGCTGCGGGCTGCTGTGCGCAACCGGCGCGGCCTTCAAACTTTCGGTATATTTCACCGGACCATTGGCATAAACGTGACGTTTACGAGACGAAATAGATCTGAGGGCGGCATGGCTGAGTATAAAACCGACATCGAGATCGCGCGTGCCGCGGTGAAAAAACCGATCTACGAGATCGGCGACAGGCTCGGCATTCCGGCGGCTCAGCTCTCGCCCTATGGCCACGACAAGGCGAAGATCAGTGCCGAATTCACGGCCGCGCAGGCGGGCAAGCCTGACGGAAAGCTCATCCTCGTCACCGCCATCAACCCGACGCCGGCGGGCGAGGGCAAGACGACCACGACGGTGGGCCTCGGCGACGGGCTGAACCGGATCGGCAAGAAGGCCGTCATCTGCGTGCGCGAGCCATCGCTCGGACCCTGCTTCGGGGTGAAAGGCGGGGCGGCCGGCGGCGGCTATGCGCAAGTCGTGCCGATGGAGGATATCAACCTCCATTTCACCGGCGATTTCCATGCCATCACCGCGGCGCACAATCTGCTCTCGGCGATGATCGACAATCACATCTACTGGGGCAACGCGCTCGATATCGACGTGCGCCGCATCACCTGGCGGCGGGTGATGGATATGAACGACCGGGCGCTGCGCGAGATCGTCGCTTCGCTGGGCGGGGTCTCCAACGGGTTTCCGCGCGAGAGCGGCTTCGACATCACCGTCGCCTCCGAAGTGATGGCGATCCTGTGCCTGGCGTCCGACCTTCACGACCTGGAAGAGCGCCTCGGCAACATCATCATCGGCTATCGCTTCGACAAGACGCCTGTATTCGCGCGCGACCTGAATGCCGATGGCGCCATGGCCGTGCTTCTCAAGGATGCGATGCAGCCGAACCTGGTGCAGACGCTGGAGAACAATCCGGCGCTGGTGCATGGCGGCCCATTTGCCAATATCGCCCACGGCTGCAACTCCGTCATCGCCACCAAGACGGCGCTGAAGCTTGCCGATTACGTCGTGACCGAGGCGGGCTTTGGCGCCGATCTCGGCGCGGAGAAATTCTTCGACATCAAGTGCCGCAAGGCCGGGCTGAAGCCGGATGCTGCGGTGATCGTGGCGACCGTGCGGGCGCTGAAGATGAATGGCGGCGTGGGGAAGGGCGATCTCGGGCGCGAGGATGTCGGCGCCGTGACGCGCGGTTGCTCCAACCTTGGCCGCCATGTGGCCAATGTCCGCAAGTTCGGCGTGCCCGTCGTGGTCGCCATCAACCACTTCGTTTCCGACACGGATGCGGAGGTGCAGGCGGTGAAGGCCTATGTCGCGCATCTCGGCGCGGAAGCCATCGTCTGCCGCCACTGGGCGGAAGGCTCGGCGGGCATCGAGGAGTTGGCCTGGAAAGTGGTGGAGATGGCCGAATCCGGCAACGCCAACTTCGCGCCGATCTATCCCGACGCCATGCCGCTCATCGAAAAGATCGAGGAGGTCGCGGCGCAGATCTATCACGCCGGCGAAGTCAGCGTGCCGAAGACGGTGCGCGACCAGCTGAAGGTCTGGGAAGAGCAGGGCTATGGCGATCTGCCCGTCTGCATCGCCAAGACGCAATATTCCTTCTCGACCGACCCCAACCTGCGCGGCGCGCCGGAGGGGCACGTCGTTTCGGTGCGCGAAGTGCGACTATCGGCGGGCGCCGGCTTCGTGGTCGTCATCACCGGCGAGATCATGACCATGCCCGGCCTGCCGAAATCGCCGGCCGCCGAGCGCATCCATCTGAATGAGGATGGGGCGGTCGAGGGGTTGTTTTAGCTTTCTAGATTGCTTCAAGAGGCTCGGCATCCGATTCATCCAGTCGCCACAAGCCGCTGACGCTACTGCCATTTTTCAATGGCAATAGCGGTATCCGCCCTTGCGCTCGAGCACGTCGAGATGGAAGTGGGTCTCGTGGGCAGCGTCGCTTTCGGGGTCGAGGACCGTCGTGAAATAGAGGCAGCCGGCGGCGCTGACGGTGCGTTGGAACGCGCCGATCAAGGTCGAATCCTCGCGCCTTGGCTTGACCGCGATATCCTCGCCCTTCTCGAAGCTGAAGCTTGCGATATCGACCGCATTGCCGCGCGCGTGTTCGGAGATCTTGCCGGTCTCGGCGCTGTTGCGCAGGCGGCAGATATAGGAGGAGGCCTGGTTGATGGTGGTGATGCGACCCTGATCGGAGGCCGCAATGGCAGCGGCCGGGATGACCGTTCCCTTCATCCAGCGCGCCAAGGCCAGCGCCACCGGGCAGCGGAAGACGCCATCCGGCTTCAGCTTGATGCCGGGCAGGGCTTCGGTGACCTTGATCGGCTTGTCGATGCCGCAGCCGTTGCCGTCGTCGATACGGCTGAGATCGGTGAAGACGACGCCGAGCGCCTGCAGCTCCTTGACGCATTCGGAGTGGTCGGCATCGCTTTCCGGCTCGATCGTCAGATGCTGGGCCTCTAGCGTCTGCTTGTCGGGGAGGTTGGGGCCCTGCACCTCGCGTTTGGGTGGGGCGGCGTCCTTGCTCGTCGTGTTGGAGGAGCGGGCAGTTTTATCGCCGTCCGAGGTGTTCTCGCCGGGTTTCGTGTCCGGCTTTGGAACATTGGAGCTGGCGGCGTCGGGTTCTGCGACGTCTGGCTTAGTCTCCGGCTTGGGCTGCGGCTTGGGCGCGACATCGACGTTTGCGGGGTCGTCAGCCTGCTGTTCGACCTGCTTGTCGCCTGGTTTTACTTCCGGTTTGGGGCCGGTCTCGGGCAGGCCCGCGCCGGTCAACATGATGAGGCAGAGGAATGCCGTCGCGATATGGGCTGTTTTCTTCACGCATCCATCCATCGTTTCGGTCCCAGCCGTTAACAACGTTTGGAGGCGGATTTCGTTGCAATTTCGCAACGTTGACCTTCATCATGAAAACATGACTGTTCAAATCATGATATCTTGGCGGAATATATTGACAACCATACTCATGTTTTTTATGCGGCAAGAAGAAGGCGGAATTATTCGCCTGAACACCTAGCCAGCCCCTCCAAGCGCAGACGCGCGAAGACCAGCCAGCCCGGTACTTTTTTCATTGAGGGGTTGATTATGGTTATCCGACATTGGCGCTCGGCGCTTTTGGTGAGCGCGGCGTTTGTCTGCGCTGGTCCGGTCTCGCAGGCGCTGGCGCAAAGCGCGCAGACGACGACG
The DNA here is from genome assembly GCF_002338015.1 of Rhizobium sp. UBA1881. Lineage (NCBI taxonomy): Bacteria > Pseudomonadati > Pseudomonadota > Alphaproteobacteria > Hyphomicrobiales > Rhizobiaceae > Rhizobium > Rhizobium sp. UBA1881. Next base: position 4,840 of record NZ_DDHH01000110.1, on the reverse strand, counting down.
CCGGCTGCAAATGCTGAGACGGACGAAAACGGCACGACGCTGCAGAAGATTGTTGTGAAGGGGAAGCGGGTGTCCCCGCCGGCGCCGGGCAGCGCCACCGACACGCCGCTGGCGACCGAGACGACGGCCGCTCAGATCGAGAACAAGCAGATCACCAGCATCAGCGATCTTGGCCGCATTGCCGAGCCGGGCGTCAACTTCAACCGCAACACGGGTGGCGTCAACATTCGCGGTCTTGAAGGTAGCCGCGTTCTGACCACTGTGGACGGCATTCCGCTGACCTTCCTTTCGGACGCGACACGCAGCGCGACCGGTGGTGTCGATACCTTCGACTTCTCTTCGCTCTCGGCTGTTGACGTTCTGCGCGGCGCCGATTCGAGCCGCGCCGGCGGTGGTGCGCTCGGCGGTGTCTTGGCCGTGCGCACGCTGGAGCCGGAAGACCTTATCGAGGAAGGTCGCGATTGGGGCGGCATCGTCAAGTACACATATGACAGCTCCGACAAGAGCTCCTCGCCGTCTGCCGCCATCGCCAAGCGTATCGAGAACACCTCGATCATGTTCCAGGGCGGCTACAAGACCGGCAAGCAGACCGACAGCCAGGGAACCGTTGATACATACGGCCCGACTCGCACAGCGCCGAACCCTTCCGACTACGATCAGCATAACCTGCTGTTCAAGCTGCGCCAGCAGCTCGAAGGCGGCCACACGATCGGCCTGACGGCGGAAAGCTATCGCAAAGATCGTGATACCGACGCCAAGACCAACCAGCTGAGGGTTCTGACGTCGCGCGATCAGTATCTGCCCGGGAACTACTTCACCAACGACGCGTCGGCTCGTGACCGCGTCTCGCTGGACTACAAGTTCCAGTCCGAGAGCGACGACAGCCTCGTGGATTCTGCTTGGGCGTCGCTTTACTGGCAGGATCAGACGCGCGGAACCGGATATAACGGCTATCGCTCCACCTCGGTCATCGGTCCGATCGGTCGTCTGAACGACTATGACGAACGCGCGATCGGCCTCGTCGGCGCTTTGGAAAAGAACGTCGATACCGGTTACCTCGACCATAATTTCGTCTTTGGCTTCGACATCGCTCACGTTACGAGCGAGCAGTATTCGTCGGGCTACGACAATTGCCCGGCACCGCTGCCGAGCGGCGCTTATCCGACCGGCTTCTCGGCGTGCTCCAACCTGCACACCAATCAGGCCGACACGCCGAAGGTTGAGACCGGCCGTATCGGCCTGTATCTCGACGACAAGGTCAGTTTCGGTGATAGCGGCTTCTCGGTTACGCCGGGCGTGCGCTTCGATTGGGTCAAGCATGATCCGAAGATGACCGATGCCTTCGCCGACAACGCCAGCAATCCGGCGCTGCCGAACGGCTTCAACGATACGGCGATATCGCCGAAAATCCGGCTGGAGCAGGAAGTCAACGATCAGGTTCTGCTCTACGGTCAGTGGGCCATGGGCTTCCGTGCACCGACTGCTGGCGAACTGTTCAGCACCTTCGGTGGTCCGGGTACATACCTGCGTATCGGCAATCCTAACCTGAAGTCGGAAACCAGCAATGGCTTCGAAGTCGGTGCCAAGCTCGGCGACGATGATCTCGGTGGCCGCGTGAACCTGTTCTACAACCGCTACCGCAACTTCATCGACACGACGAGCCTGAACGCCGCGCAGGCTGCCGCTCTCGGCTACACGCTGTCGCAGTATCCGCAGGGCGGTATCAGCACCTATAACAACGTGGCGAACGCCGAGATCTTCGGTACGGAAATCTCCGTCCACAAGCGCTTCTCGAACGGCTTCCGCGCTCTGGCGGGCCTCGCTTATGCGGAAGGCAATAACCTCGATACGAAGACCTTCCTGCAGTCCGTGGCACCCCTCAAGGCCGTCGTCAGCGTCGGATACGACACCGAGACTTGGGGTGTTGGCCTCGATTGGACCGGCGTCAAGCATGCGCGGGGCCAGACCATCGGAACCGCGACGTCTACGAGCTACTTCAGCACGCCGGGCTACGGCATCGTCGACCTGACCGCATGGTGGGAGCCAGAGCAGATCAAGGGTCTGAAGATCAACGCCGGCATCTACAACGTCTTCGACAAGACCTACTATGACTATGCCTCGGTCCGCACCGGTGGCTCGCAGCCTCGCGAATACTACTCCGAGCCGGGCCGCACCTTCAAAATCTCGCTGACCCAGCGCTTCTAAACCAATCGAAAGGGCGGCCTCCGGGTCGCCCTTTTTCGTGGCCGCATTCGCCTCTTGCGCTGGCTCTCATCTCACGCTAACAATTCCGCCCATGACCATGTCCTTGAACATCGCAATCTGGTGGTGGGCTCGCTAAGGCGGCCTCGACCAATCGTGTCCAAAGACGACGATGAGCCGCCCGGAAAACACCAGGCGGCTTTTTTTGTTTTTAAGGCCGCCTGTCATCCGGGCCGATAACGGAGTGAAGCAATGGTAACGATCATCAGGGATGACGGAGCGGAGATTTACGAGACCAAGGGTGGCATCACGGTCACGCGGCAGCGCCGGGCGATCCCTTATGCCGACGCGGTCTCCTCCTATATCGACAAGCTCGACGAGCGCCGCGGGGCGGTGTTTTCGTCGAACTACGAATATCCGGGCCGCTACACGCGCTGGGATACGGCCGTGGTCGATCCGCCGCTCGGCATCTCCTGCAACGGCCGCAAGGTCTGGATCGATGCCTATAACGAGCGCGGCGAGGTCATCCTCGGCTTCGTCACCGAGCGGCTGAAGACGATCTTAGAGCTGGAACTCGGCGCCTCGACCAAGCGGCGGCTCGATCTCACCGTGAAGGCGCCGGGCCGGGCGTTCACGGAAGAGGAGCGCTCGAAGATCCCGACCGTCTTCACCGTGCTGCGCGCCGTTACCGATCTCTTCTATTCGCAGGCCGATGCCAGCCTCGGGCTCTATGGCGCCTTCGGCTACGATCTCGCCTTCCAGTTCGACGCCATCAATCTGAAGCTGACGCGTCCCTCCGATCAGCGCGACATGGTGCTTTATCTCCCTGACGAGATTCTGGTCGTCGACAATTATTCGGCCAAGGCCTGGATCGACCGCTACGATTTCGAAAAGGGCGGGCTGACCACCGAGGGTAAGGCGGGCGATATCCCGGCCGAGCCGTTCCAGCGCACCGATACCATCCCGCCGAAGAGCGATCACCGCCCCGGCGAATATTCCGAGCTGGTCGTCAAGGCGAAGGAAAGCTTCCGCAAGGGCGACCTGTTCGAGGTCGTGCCCGGGCAGAAGTTCATGGAGCGCTGCGACAGCAAGCCGTCCGACATTTCCAAGCGTCTGAAGGCGATCAACCCGTCGCCCTATTCCTTCTTCATCAATCTCGGAAACCAGGAATATCTGGTCGGCGCATCGCCCGAGATGTTCGTGCGCGTCTCGGGCCGCCGCATCGAGACCTGCCCGATCTCAGGGACGATCAAGCGCGGTGACGATCCGATTGCCGACTCGGAGCAGATCCTGAAGCTCCTGAACTCGAAGAAGGATGAGTCCGAGCTCACCATGTGCTCGGACGTCGACCGCAACGACAAATCGCGCGTCTGCGAGCCGGGTTCGGTCAAGGTCATCGGCCGCCGGCAGATCGAGATGTATTCGCGCCTGATCCACACGGTGGATCACATCGAAGGTCGCCTGCGCGATGACATGGACGCTTTCGACGGCTTCCTGTCTCATGCCTGGGCGGTCACCGTCACCGGCGCGCCGAAGCTGTGGGCCATGCGCTTCATCGAGAGCCATGAGAAGAGCCCGCGCGCCTGGTATGGCGGCGCGATCGGCATGGTCGGGTTCAATGGCGACATGAATACGGGGCTTACGCTGCGCACCGTGCGCATCAAGGACGGGATCGCCGAAGTCCGGGCAGGGGCGACGCTTCTGAACGATTCCATCCCCGAGGAAGAAGAAGCCGAAACCGAACTGAAGGCGTCCGCCATGCTCTCCGCCATCCGCGATGCCAAGGCCGGCAATACGGCCAAGGCCAGCCGCGACGTCGCCACTGTGGGCAAGGGCGTCAAGATCCTGCTCGTCGACCATGAAGACAGCTTCGTGCATACGCTGGCGAATTATTTCCGCCAGACGGGCGCCGAGGTCTCGACCGTGCGCTCGCCGGTGCCGGAAGAAATCTTCGACCGGCTCGATCCCGATCTTGTCGTGCTTTCGCCCGGTCCCGGCAATCCCAAGGATTTCGACTGCAAGGCGACGATCAAGAAGGCGCGGGCGCGCAACCTGCCGATCTTCGGTGTCTGCCTCGGCCTGCAGGCGATCGCCGAGGCTTATGGTGGCGAGCTCCGCCATCTTGCATTGCCGATGCACGGCAAGCCGTCGCGCATCCGCGTGCTGGAGCCGGGCCTAGTATTCTCCGGCCTCGGCAAGGAAGTCACCGTCGGCCGCTACCACTCGATCTTCGCCGACCCCTCGACCCTGCCGCGCGATTTCATCATCACGGCGGAGAGCGAGGATGGCACGATCATGGGCATCGAGCACGCCAAGGAACCGATCGCGGCCGTGCAGTTCCATCCGGAATCGATCATGACGCTCGGCGGCGACGCCGGCATGCGGATGATCGAGAACGTGGTGGCGCACCTGTCGCGGAAGCGCGCGACGCGGGCGGCTTGAGGGGATTTCTCTTCTCCCCAGCGGGGAGAAGATGTCCGAAGGACAGATGAGGGGGCGAGCGAAGCGAGGCTTTGAGCGTATGCGAAAAGCTGTGTTTTACGGGGTGCCGTGAGGCCCCCCTCATCCGGCTGCCGCCACCTTCTCCCCGCGGGGAGAAGAGACTCGTCGTGGGCCGCTCTCTCTCTCTCTCTCTCTC